>NZ_DFDO01000313.1:0-2604 GCF_002367915.1 Acinetobacter sp. UBA3025 | reverse complement strand
AGCGTCTGCTTGATCGCCAGCACCGCCGGGTCCTTGGCCGCTTCGCGCAGTAAAGTAATCACCGGCTGGAATGAATCAAAAGGATGATGCAGCAGCACATCCTGTGCCTTTAAAATTTCAAAAATACTTTTCTGTTTACGGAAAATTTTCGGAATGACCGGACTAAAATGCGGATACTTTAATTCCGGACGCTCAAAGCTGGTACTCAGGCGGGACAAATTGATCGGTCCATCAATCCGGTACAGCTCCTGTTCCGTCAGATCAAATTCATCCAGCAAATAGTCGATGATGTTCTGAGGAGAGTCATTTTCAATTTCCAGACGTACTGCACGACCAAAGCGGCGCGAACACAGTTCATCTTTTAAAGCCACCGCCAGATCATCGACATCTTCCGACAATACCAGATCGGCATTGCGGGTAACCCGAAAGGCATAACATCCGGTCGCTTTCATGCCGGGAAACAAATCACTGATATGCTGCTGGATGATCGCAGTCAGAAAGATCTGGGTGGTATTGTTTCCGGTGACATCTTCCGGAATTTTAATCAGGCAGGGTAAGGAACGTGGTGCCGGCACAATTGCCATCTCGATTTCACGGCCAAAGGCATCTTTACCTTCCAAGCTGATAATAAAGTTCAGACTTTTATTCACCAAACGTGGAAAAGGATGTGAAGGATCCAGACTGATCGGGGTCAGTACCGGTTGCACTTCTTTGGCAAAAAAGGCTGCAATCCAGGCCTTATGTTTTTCCAGAAGATCCTGGTATTGAAGAAACTGAATCCCCTGCGCCTGGAGTTCAGGCAAAATTGCATGATTCAGAACCTCATACTGTTTGTTCACTGTGGCATGAATGGACTGGGACAGTTCTTGTAGAATCAGCTCGGTGGGTACAGCATCAGGCGTCCGGGTAGTCGCATTCAGATCTTGCTGTTTCATCAGCCCGGCAATCCTGATTTCAAAAAACTCATCCAGGTTACGGGAAAAAATAATCAGGAAGTTTAAGCGCTCTAAAATCGGTAAATTTGGATCGAGTGCTTGTGCCAAGACACGACGCTGAAATTCAAATAAGGAAAGTTCCCGATTAAAATAGGTCGCTGACGAATGCTGAAATTGTTCCATGCCCTCTCAATGCTGCTGATTACAGTCTGTTGTTTCACATCATTGAGGGGCGATCTTAGGCAGACTTCATGACACTTATGTTACAAAGCTCGATAAATCCATATAAATTAATATTTTAATTTTTCACCGTATAAAAAAATCATGCTATGGCTCGTTGGGCGCCGTCATCAAATTGCAATTAAGTGTCCGTTTTTTCAGTTTGTCTGCCAGCCCAATAAGTGGCTAAAGCAGGTCCTGAAATATTATGCCACAGGCTGAAAATGGCACTTGGAACCGCAGTAATGGGAGATGCAGCAAAATGGGTCGCCGCCAAGGCCACACCCAGACCAGAATTCTGCATCCCCACTTCAATGGATACTGCACGACAGTCAATTTCTGCCAAGTGAAATATGCGACTGGCCCAATAACCCAGTAAATAGCCCATCCCATTGTGTAAAGCCACAAGCCCTAAAATCATTAAACCAGATTCCAGAATCTGGGTTTTGCTGCCGGCAATAATTGCCGCCACAATTGCGACAATGGCAATCACTGAAATTACTGGCATTACCTGGATATAGCCTTCTACCTTGGTTTTTAGAAGGGCGCGGATAATCAAACCTAAAATGATTGGAAACAGCACCACTTGCAGAATCGAAATCAGCATGGACAAGGCATTAATTTCAATCCATTGGCTGGCCAGCAGATAAAAAATTGCCGGAGTCAAAAGCGGTGCCAATAAAGTCGATACCGAAGTACACGCCACAGAAAGGGCTGTATTGCCCTTGGCCATATAGGTAATCACATTGGATGCGGTGCCACCTGGACAGCAGCCCACCAGAATTACACCAATCGCAATTTCAGCCGGAAGCTGGAATAGCTGACAGAGCAAAAAGGCTAACCCTGGCATCACCATAAACTGAGCCACGACCCCAATCGCGACGGCCTTAGGACTTTGCAAGATACTTTTAAAATCGCCTGGCGTCATGGTCATGCCCATACCAAACATGATCAGACCCAACATCCAAGGAATATAGGCGCGTAACCAGACGAAAAGATCCGGCAGCATCAGAGCAATCGCTGAAAATAGAATGACCCACAGAGCAAAGGTCTTTTGGACAAACTGGCTAAATTGAAGGAGTGCTGACATGGGGAAATCCAGGGGTCATGAAAAAAAAATCAAGGCATCTGTGGATGCCTCAAAGTAAACAAACCATTGCATAATGGTAAATGGCCCTAATCGCCTTAAGTCAGCGCTTAGGCAGCATTAATAATATCTTTCAGATAAATCCGTTTTACGCCCTGTGCCAGCATGTCCTGCCAGGCATGTTGTAGCGAACCATTCAGGTCAATGCCCTTGGTAGCATCCGCAATGACATAGGCCTTAAAGCCGAGTTTACAGGCATCCATCGCGGTCCAGGCCACACAAAAATCGGTCGCGATACCCACGATAAACACGGTATCAATACCGCGCTCACGTAAATAGCCGGCCAGACCGGTACTGGTTTTT
>NZ_DFDO01000124.1:0-7109 GCF_002367915.1 Acinetobacter sp. UBA3025 | reverse complement strand
ACCGGGTGGTAAGCGTGAACAGGTCTTAAAAGTAATGGGAGATAATATTCAGGTTCCTTATCTGGTTGACCCAAATACCAATACAAAAATGTTTGAGTCCAAAGATATTGTGGAGTATTTGAAGCAGCAATATGGTCCTGAGAAGAAAAGCAGAAAATAAACTGCCCTAATATTTGGAAGATAAAAAAATTGCCATCTGAAAATAGATGGCATTTTTATGGTTTATAACTTTGAATTTTCCAAGAACAAGAACTCTGCTTTCAAAATTATTCATACTTAGAGCTACTCACAATAAAGTTAAAAAAACTCATGATTTTTCTTCTTTTTTTGTTTATATTTTAATTTCAATGGGGTAATAAGAATAACGATAAGGGGTGTGCTTATGACAGCACAAGACGCCGTACTACCGGTACCTGTATTAATTGTTGAAGACGAATATGTCATTCAGTGCCGTTTAAAGAACATATTGAAGGATCTAGGGTATAGCGATGAGGTGTTGCTATTCGCCAATAATGTCAGGGAAGCCGAATATCTTCTGCAACAAGAACCGTTCTGTTTAGCACTGATTGATCTTGGACTGCCAGATGGAAATGGCATTTCCATTATTGAAAAAATACATGAGCTCGGTTCACAAACTTTGATACTCGTCGTATCCGCTTGGAGTACTCAGGACAGCCTGCTAAAAGCAATTAAAGCAGGAGCAACAGGTTATGTACTCAAGGAACGCGATGATACAGAAGTGAGTCTCGCAATTCGTAGTATTTTGCGCGGCGGAGCTCCTATTGATCCTTTTATTGCACGGGAAATTCTCAAGCAGATTTCCAGTTCAGAGCCATCTTCCTCTTTGGAGCAGATCGTACTTGATCCTGAACAGGAAAGCTTGACTCAACGGGAAAAAGAAATTCTTTCATTGGTGGCACAGGGACTCAGCAATCGTGAAATTGCTGATGAACTCTGCGTGTCACGTTATACCGTAGAGAGTCATATCAAGCATATTTACCGCAAGCTCTCTGTCAGCAAGCGAACCAAAGCAGTCAGCACAGCACGGCATTTAGGTATTCTTTAGTGCAAACGCTATCTATTAGCAAGATGGTTGGACAAAGATTAAGGCTCATCGCTTTATTGATAATAGGGAGCTGGCTGAGCCTATTCTCTTGCATCAGTCTGGCACAGAATAATTTTCAGATTAACGAGCTTTGTCAGGTGAACATTGAACAGCAACAAAAAGTTCAAGTCCCGAGTCATCTCGAAATTCCGGAGGCGGGCTGGCAACCTGTAACATTGCCGGATAACTGGAAAAATAACTGGCCAAAATATAATGGGGGTGCCTGGTATAAAATTCGCTGGGGCTGGTCTTGTCAGGACAATATACGTCTCGCTGAACCCATTGTTTTTGGTATTGATTATCTGAACTCTGCTGGAGCTGTTTTCCTGAATGATGATCTGCTGTGGTCGGATCAAAACCTGCAAGAGCCTTTGTCTAAAAGCTGGAATGTACCACGTTACTGGATTTTGCCCATTGCGGGCTTGAAGCAGACAGACAATGAACTGCTGATTTATGTACGAGGCTATAGTTTCCAGGGTGCAGGGCTTGGCAGAATTGAATTTCACAACATCATGGCCAATGACCAGCATTACTCAAAAAAGATCTGGGATCGCCGTACGCTCTTTCAGATCAATATGATTCTATCCGGTACGATTGGAGTCATTAGCCTGATTATCTGGCTATTCCGACGTTCAGAAACCACTTTTGGCTGGCTGGCGTTGAGTTCATTATTGTGGATTCTGTTTATCTCCAATGTATTAACCACAGAGAATTTTCCTTTTCCCTCCAGTATATGGGCCGGTAAAGCCAATCTGATTTTCTTTATCCTCTATATGCACTGTTTTTGTCTGTATCTAATTCGGTTCTTGAAGCAGAAATTTCAGCGTTTGGAGGGGGGACTTATCGGGGTGACTGCTTTATTCAGTCTATTCATCATAGCCAGTTCTTTAGATCATTTAGAAGCAGTGCTAAGTGTTGCTTTTGTCTGCTATGTGCTGCTTTATATTAGTTGTGTCATCTATGTTAGCTACTGGGCAATTAAAACTCGAAATGGCGAATATCTGTTTCTGATGCTTTGTCTGTGGGGAATTTTGCTGTGTGTCATTATAGATCTGATCATTCTGGGTCAAACGGCGGTTAGTGAATTATCACCTTTATCACCTTATACATCACCGATTATTATCCTGTTTGTCGTGCTAATTATGGGGACACGACTGAATCATAATATTAAAAAAATCGAAAAATTTAATACGCAGCTGGAATCCAAAGTACGGCAAGTCAGTGCAGATCTAAATAAAAGCCTGAGTGATCAGCATAAGCTAGAACTGGATAATGTGCGTTTGCAGGAACGGATTAATCTGTCACATGAACTGCATGATGGACTAGGTGGCTCGATTGTGCGTTCCATGATTCTGGTGGATCAAAGTACCGAAAACATTTCCAATCGACAGTTTTTATCTATGCTGAAGCTGCTTAGGGATGACCTGCGTCAAATCATCGATAGCGGTTCTTCTATTGACAATAAAGTGCCTGAAACGCCAGTGATCTGGATTGCGCCAGTACGTTACCGATTTACTCAATTGCTGGAAGAAATGGATATCGCCGTAGAATGGTCATTTCCTAAAGTCTGGCAGCGTGAACCTACGGCTTTACAATGTCTGACCCTGATCCGTGTGGTAGAAGAAAGCTTGACCAATATTATCAAGCATAGTCAGGCCACAAAAGTGAGTGTGAGTATGGAATATACACAACCCCATCAACTGACTTTAAAAATTCAGGACAATGGTATCGGTTTTAATCCGGAGATGGTGCAGAAAAATGGCATGAGCATTGGTATGCGCAGTATGAAAATGCGTATTGAACGCATGGGTGGAATGCTGGATATTCAGTCTGCGAAAGGCGATACTTGCGTACACGTGGTGATGGAACTCTATCAGCCTTAATCATCTCAAAATTATACATACATAAAAAAGAAGGATCATATGATCCTCTTTTTTTATAGACTTAAAATGACCGAGATATAAAAACTTACTCTTCTTCAGCCGGTGGCACTAGCATCAGTACAGAATCATTCAATAGCTCAGCAACATCCTCCAGTATATCTTCGTCAGCGAAATCTTCATCCAATAAGACACGCGCACCATCAGCAATCTGCTTCAGTTTTGAAGTAAATGCTTCAGAAATACAGATTCCCTCACCATTGGCCCAGAATAAGGTTTCACCATCTTCTTCTGTATAGAGTAAGCGTGAAGCGGGTTCAAGCATCAGGCTATAGCCCTGATCAAGTGCTTCTTCCAGATCACCTGTACCAATTTCTTCAGCTTCCGGAATATTCTCTTCATATTTTGGTTCTGACATCAGGCTCATGATGGCATCTTCAAGCACATTGGAGTTATGCAACTGCTCCATGATTTTGCCTTTCAGATATTCAAGTTCATTGCCTGTGACTTCACCCGCAGCACTGATATGATCGCGAATGATGTCAGTCAATGGATTGCGTAAGACTTCATTTTCCGAAAATTTATCGCCTACACGGTCCATCATGTCACTGACATTTGGCATACGGAAACCAAAAGAGAAAGTCAGACAGTCATCTTCTGCTACGCCGTAATGAGACAAACCGGGTGGAATATACAGCAAATCACCGGGTGCAAGAACTTCATCAAAATGCACATCCATTTCTGGCAATAATTTTAATGGCTGCCCCGGTACAAGTTTGGTCTCGGCATCACACATTTGCCCCAGTTGCCAGCGGCGATGACCATAGCCTTGAACCAGAAAAACATCATAAAAGTCGAAATGTTGACCGACTGAACCGCCTTGAGGTGCATAAGACACCATGATGTCATCACGACGCCATTGAGGGATAAAGGCAAACTTTTTCCAGAGTTCAGACAGGTCGAAAGAATAGTGATCCACAGCCTGAACCAGTAAAGTCCAAAGCTTAGGCATCTTCTGGAAGTCAGCTTTCAATAAAGGAGATGTCTTTACCGACCACTGATTTGGATCACGATCTTTCTGCTTGATCAGACGTGCAGTGACATTTTCTTCAAGTGCCAGCTCCATGACATCATCAGGTTCTAGCAGGCCTGCGATTTCAGGCATGGCATTACGCACCAGCAGCGGTTTTTTTTGCCAGTATTCGGCAAGGAATTGTTCAGCGGTAATACCGCCTAAAACGTCTAGAGGTAGGGACATAAATAAAGCCTAAAATAAAGGAGATTAAGGAACTAAAATCTTTAGCTCACGCAGAATATTGCATAGCTGAATCATCGGCATACCCATCAGGGTAGTTTGATCCTGACCGATCATGGTTTCAAACAGACTAATCCCAAGGCTTTCACATTTAAAACTACCGGCACAATGCAGGGGCTGTTCGATCTCTACATAGCGCTCAATTTCCGCTTGAGACAGTTTGCGGAATTTGACTTTGTAATGTTCTACCAGCGTACGTTCAAAACCGGTAGATTTCTGCTGAACGCTGAGCGCCGTACTGAAATACATAATCTTGTCCGAATTGGCCTGCAGCTGGCGAATGGCCTTTTCTATTGTTAAAGGCTTACCCATAAAGATATCTGGTGCGCCTTCACGCCAGGCTACCTGATCAGAACCAATTACAATCGCATCAGGATGTAGCTCAGCGATATGACGAGCTTTTTCAAAAGCCAGGCGTTTGGCTAATTCATCCGCATGATTTTCACCTTGGGGTGATTCATCTATGTCCGGGACGACCGATACGTAATCAAGACGTAGACGGTTCATCAGTTCTTTACGGGTCTGGCTTGAAGAAGCCAAGATGATTTTTGCGGTATTCATTAGACAGCGTATTCTTCTAAAATATGGAGAGGAACGTAAGCAAGGACAGCTTTGTGACAGGCTTGCAGCTTGATCGGTGGCGCTTGTCCAGCTTCATAAGCTTCTACCCAGCGTGTAACGCAGATACACCAGAAATCACCAGGTTGCAGTCCAGGAAATCCCAGTTCTGGTAATGGTGTAATCAGGTCATTGCCCACTTTCTGGGAAAAATTCAGAAATTCAGAGGTCATCTGTGCACAGACAGTGTGCTGTCCCAGATCGGTAGGTGCGGTATGACAAAAGCCATTACGGAAATATCCAGTAAGGGGATCAAAACAACAGCTCGCCAAAGGCTCGCCCAGAACATTAAGACGGTTAAGATTAGGATCAGGATGTATCGACATAGGTACTGAATCTGGAAGAAGCTTTTTTCTATCATAACAAAACTTTGGCATTCATAATGTTTTCTGCAAAAGATGCTAACCTTTTTCTGCATAATCATTTAAAATCGCCTCGTTTTTAATATCTATAAAGAGAGCTCTACAATGAACTTTCAGCGTATGACTGACCTTGACCTGACGGGTAAACGTGTTCTGATCCGTGAAGATTTAAATGTACCGGTTAAAAATGGTGTAATCACTAGCGATGCGCGTCTACGTGCTGCATTACCAACAATTAAAGCTGCAGTAGAAAAGGGCGCGGCTGTCATGGTGTATTCACACCTTGGTCGTCCAGTTGAAGGTGAGCCGAAGGCTGAACAGTCTCTTGCGCCTGTAGCAGCTTATCTGACTGAAGCATTGGGTCAGGAAGTAAAACTTTTCACAGACTATCTGGACGGTGTTGAAGTTCAGCCGGGTCAAGTGGTTTTACTGGAAAACTGCCGCTTCAACGTAGGTGAAAAGAAGAATAATCCTGAACTTGCAGCAAAATATGCAGCACTTTGCGACGTATTTGTGATGGATGCATTTGGTACTGCACACCGTGCAGAAGCATCAACTGAAGGTGTCGCTCGTTTAGCTAAAGTAGCAGCAGCAGGTCCTTTATTGGCAGCTGAACTGGATGCATTGGGTCGTGCATTGAAAACGCCTGAAAAACCAATGGTTGCGATCGTTGCGGGTTCTAAGGTTTCTACCAAGCTTGATGTTTTGACTTCATTGTCTGATATCTGTGATCAATTGATCGTTGGTGGTGGTATCGCAAATACGTTCCTTGCAGCTGCTGGTTACAATGTAGGTAAATCACTGTGTGAAAATGACCTGATCGATACAGCGAAAGCGATTGCAGCAAAAGTTTCAGTTCCGCTTCCAACTGATGTTGTGGTTGCTGATGCATCTGAAATCAATTTTGATGACTTCCTGGGTTCATTAGCTGCAGCGAAAGCGACTGTGAAGAAAGTTGAAGATGTTGCTGATAATGACATGATCCTTGACGTGGGTCCAGAAACTGCAAAAGCATTTGCTGAAATCCTGAAAACATCTAAAACCATCCTTTGGAATGGTCCAGTCGGCGTATTTGAAGTAGATCAGTTCGGTGAAGGCACTAAAGCATTGTCTCTAGCAATTGCTGAATCTGAAGGCTTCTCGATTGCTGGTGGTGGCGATACTTTAGCTGCGATCGATAAATACGAAGTTGCTGACAAAATTGGCTATATCTCTACAGGTGGCGGTGCATTCCTTGAATTCGTTGAAGGCAAAACACTTCCTGCAGTTGCGGTATTGTTAGAGCGTGCTTAATCGCATGTCCTAATGTAAAAAGCTGGCTTGATGCCAGCTTTTTTTATTTTTATCGCTTATTTATTCCAGATCTGTTCATCAATGATTCATTAAAGTGCAATAAAGCTGTCATAAGATGCAGACAATAGAGTATGAAGATGAGATCTTTAGATGAAACAGCACCTCACTTTAGCTGCATTGCTGGCAGCATCTTTTATTTTTACTGCCTGTACCCAGCAGGAAAATACACCGGCAGAGAACGTAGAAAATACAACAGCTGTAAATGAAGAGAGCATTAGTCCGGAACAGCAAGCCGCAATTGATGCGATTGATAAACCGGTTCTGGATGAAAAAAATACAGATGTTCCGGCTGAAATTGCCAATGCACCTGCAGATGCCGCAACTGTAGATCAATTTGTATCAGGTGCTTCTGAGCCTATGACACCATAACTCAGACTATGCAAGTAAAAATCCCTGCTTTTGCAGGGATTTTTTATAAAATATTGTATTTTTTGGCTGTATTGCAATAGTTGAACATGTAGAATATGGCCCATTAC
>NZ_DFDO01000061.1:0-4025 GCF_002367915.1 Acinetobacter sp. UBA3025 | reverse complement strand
CATCCAAGGCATTTTGTGCATCCGGATCGAGCTTGCTGAAAAAGCTTTTTTTAACACGTTTATCTTTAGGTGCAGCCAAGAGCAAATTTTCCATCACGGTGAAATTTTCAAACACCGTGGGTTTCTGGAATTTACGCCCGATGCCAGCTTCTGCAATTTCTTCAGTACTCATTTTCGCCAGATTATAGGTTTGGCCAAAAAATGCAGAACCTTCAGTCGGCCGGGTTTTGCCGGTAATGA
The DNA here is from genome assembly GCF_002367915.1 of Acinetobacter sp. UBA3025. Taxonomy (NCBI): domain Bacteria; kingdom Pseudomonadati; phylum Pseudomonadota; class Gammaproteobacteria; order Moraxellales; family Moraxellaceae; genus Acinetobacter; species Acinetobacter sp. UBA3025. The sequence continues at coordinate 3,785 of NZ_DFDO01000061.1, read as the reverse complement.
CATCCATCAACGTGGTTTTACCCGCGCCGTTTGGCCCAATGATGCAGCGCAGTTCACCTTCTTCGATATACAGTGATAAATCATTTAAGGCCCGAAAAGCATCGAACCAGACACTGACTTTTTCCAGATAAAGTGCGATCCCATGACTAAAATCTGGCCCTTGCTCTTTTGGTCGGCCATAGCCTTCAGAAGCATGGCCGCCATGAGGTTGTAAAATTTCACTCATTCGCTACGCTCCTTTTTAAAACGGTCAAATAATCCAATCACGCCTTTAGGCAGGAAGATGGTGACCACAATAAATAATGCCCCCAGAATTAATAACCAGGCTTCTGGATAAGCGACAGTAAAGTAAGTTTTAACTGCATTAATTAAGCCTGCACCCAGGATCGGACCGATCAAGGTACCGCGACCGCCAGCCGCTACCCAGACTGCCATTTCAATCGAGTTCACCGGATTCATTTCGCTCGGATTAATAATCCCGGCTTGTGGTACATACAGTGCACCAGCGATACCTGCAATCACAGCAGATAATACCCAGGCTGAAAGCTTGTACCATAAGGTGCGGTAACCTAAATATTGCAGACGGTTTTCACTATCACGAATCGCGCCAAGCACACGACCATAAGGTTTATTCATTAAATGGCGTAGACCAACAAAGCACAGCAATAACACCAGAGCCGTGATAAAACATAGGCTGGCACGCATCGGTGCTGATGTGATGTCCATGCCTAAAATGGTTTTGAAACCGGTAAAACCGTTATTCCCGCCAAAGCCTGTTTCATTGCGGAAGAATAAAAGTGCTGCCGCAAAAGTCATCGCCTGAGTAATAATCGAGAAGTAAACGCCTTTGATTTTTGAGCGGAAAGCAAAGAAGCCGAAAATAAAGGCAATTAGTCCTGGTATCAGAACCACAAGTATCATGGCCCACCAGAAATGATTAGTCCCCACCCAAAACCAGGGTAATTCAGTCCAGCTCAGAAAACGCATAAAGTCAGGCAAACCATCACCTGCTGATTGACGCATTAGATACATCCCAAAGGCATAACCACCCAAGGCAAAGTACAGGCCATGACCTAAACTTAAAATACCGGCATAGCCCCAGACCAAATCAAGTGCTAAAGCCACCAACGCCAGGCACATGATCTTGCCGATCAAAGTGACCCAATAAGCAGACAGATGCAGGCTCGAATCCGCTGGCAATAAATGTAACCATGGCAAGGCCAGTAAAATAACAAAACAGATCGCAATTGCGAGTGCGCTATAAGGTTTATCTGAAAGTAATGATGTGATTTTCATAGGCTTACTCCACAAAGCGTCCTTTAATGGCAAACAAACCTTGTGGACGTTTCTGAATAAACAAAATCACAAGAACCAAGAGAATAATTTTTGCCAATACTGCACCCATACCAATTTCCAGTACGGTACCACTGACACCCAGTCCCAAAGCGGCAAGAACTGCACCCCATACCTGACCAACACCACCGACAACAACCACAAGGAAAGCATCGATAATGTAGTTCTGGCCCAAATCTGGCCCAACATTACCCACTTGAGCCAAGGCACAGCCGGCAAGACCGGCAAGACCTGAACCCAGACCAAATGCCATCATGTCAATCCGGCTGGATCGGATACCGACAGCACGAGCCATTTGACGGTTTTGCGTTACGGCACGGACAAATAAACCAAAACGGGTTTTATTCAGTAGATAAACAAGTAGCAGCAAGACAGCTACAGTAAAGACAATAATTGCAATACGGTTATAAGGCAGCATCAGGCTTGGAGTAATCGAGATCCCGCCTGAAAGCCATGAAATGTTAGAAACTTCAACATTTTGTGCACCAAAGATCATCCGCACCAATTGCATCAGGATCAGGCTCACGCCAAAGGTTGCCAATAAGGTTTCCAGTTGACGGCCATATAAAGGACGAATCACCGTGCGTTCGATCAGCATGCCAATCACTGCACTAACAATGAATGCCGCAGGAATCGCTGCGATCAGATACCAATCTACCCAACCACTAAAATGGGATTTAAAGAAACTTTGCACTACATAAGTGGTATATGCCCCGATCATGATCAGCTCACCATGCGCCATATTAATCACGCCAAGCAAGCCATATGTAATGGCTAATCCTAAAGCCGCAAGCAATAAAATACTGGCAGTACTTAAACCAGAAAATACATGCCCAGTCCATTCACTGGCCTGGATTCGGGTTTTGATACTACTTCTGGCATCAACCAGCGCTGCTTTTAAATCGGGATGCAGATTTGGCTGAGCCAGTTCATTTTCAACCAGTGCAAGAACGTCTGGTCTGTTGGAATCTTTTAAAACTTTTGCCGCTTCTATTTTGGTCAGGACATCTTCAGATTGATAATCCAGACGTGCTTTTAACTGAGCAAAACGTGATTTAACTGTATTGTTTTTTTCATTTAAATACATCTGATTGATAGCCTGAGCATCAAGTTCAGACAAGTTATTTTCCAGAATATCAATCGCCTCAAGTCGCTGAGAGGCTTCGTCTGAATTTAATTTCTTTTTTGCTAAACCGAAGGTCAGTGCTTTATTTAAAGTATTTACCAACGTAATTTGCGATAAATCAGATGGCCAAGTTTCAACGGCTTTTTTATCTGGATAGCTGACCAATTTGTCTTCTGCTTCCAGAATATAAGTATTGCCTGAACTGTCAGTATAAAGCTGATCTTTTTCAACAAACTCTGCCAGCTGATCAAGTTGTTCAACACTGGCTGGCCACTGGTTTAATAAAGCACGACGAGTGGCAAAGTCCCCACGAACAAACTGCTGAATGGCATCAAGTGACTGTGGAGATGATTGTGATACGGTTGTTTCGCTAGATTGAGTTTCCGCATGCACTATATTGAGACACAAACACTGACTCAAAATTAAAAAAATGGCCGCGAGATTTAGGCGAGTGGACATGAGTGCCCTCCCTATTTATATATTTAACGCTGTCCCGTCCGGGAGATGAAAAACAAGAAAGGCCTACTGCCGAAGCAGCAGGCTTTGGAGGAAATTATTTAGGAATGTATGGACTCCATGGCTCAGCAGCGATAGTTTTCGGAGTCTTATAAACCACATCAAACTGGCCATCACCACGAATCTGACCAATCATCACCGGCTTATGTAAATGATGGTTATTAGCATCCATTTGTAACTGATAGCCAGATGGTGCATCAAAAGTCTGACCCGCCATTGCTTCACGAACTTTATCCACCTCAGTAGAACCAGCTTTTTCTACCGCCTGTTTCCACATATTGATACCCACATAAGTCGCTTCCATCGGGTCATTGGTCACAAATTTGTCTGCATTAGGCAATTTGTATTCCACAGCATACTGTTTCATCTTGCCGCTGAATTCGGTATTTTTCGGATTTTTCACGGACATGAAGTAGTTCCATGCCGCTAAATGACCAACCAATGGTTTTGTATCAATACCACGAAGCTCTTCTTCACCTACAGAGAATGCCATAACTGGAATATCAGAAGCTTTAATGCCCTGGTTACCCAATTCACGATAGAACGGTACGTTTGAATCGCCGTTGATGGTTGAGATCACCGCAGTCTTTTTGCCTGCAGCAAATTTTTTCACATTGCCGACAATGGTTTGATAATTACTATGACCAAATGGTGTGTACTCTTCCATGATGTCAGCATCAGCAACGCCTTTAGATTTCAGGAAAGCACGAAGAATTTTGTTGGTGGTACGCGGATAAACATAGTCTGTACCTAGTAAGACAAAGCGTTCTGCTTTACCGCCTTCTTCACT
>NZ_DFDO01000104.1:7103-16237 GCF_002367915.1 Acinetobacter sp. UBA3025 | reverse complement strand
TCCGATCTAGCTTCAGTGCGCGGTTCACTGACTGACCGCATGATCATGATGCTGTGTACCATCGGTATGTCGATCAGTATTCTGGTCTATATCATCGTATTCCAGTACGTCTTGGCTTATGAACTGAGCTGGTTCCCGGTACAGGGCTGGAGCGATAACTTTACTGAAAACTTATTCAAATATGCACTATTGCCAGTATTAATCATGCTGGTGGTGAGTATTGCACCGACTTTACGTCTCTACCGTAGTTTTGTCTTGGATGAAGTCAATCAGGACTATGTCCGTACCGCACGCGCCAAAGGTCTGGGCGAAAGCCGCATTCTGGGCGTGCATGTATTGCGTAATGCATCAATTCCAATCATTACCGATGTCATGGCGGGACTTCCGGCTTTACTGATCGGTGCTTTCCTGATTGAACGTTTCTTTGGTATTCCAGGCATTGGCCGTGAAGTGATTATCGCAGTTGAGCGTTCTGACTTTCCCGTAATTAAAGCGATTACAGTCTATGTTGCGGCTGCGACCATGTTATTTAACCTGATTGCTGATCTGATCTATAAATGGGTCGATCCACGTGTACAGTTGAAGTAGGTGAATTATGCTGAGTGCGATATTTAAAAAAGAGCAACATGCTTCAGCAGTGCCTGAGTCTGCTTCAACCGGATTATGGCAGCTGGCGTTGCGTCGTCTGAAACGTGACCGTATTGCGATGTTCTCCCTATTTGTGGTGCTGTTTTATCTGCTGATGTTGCTGCTTTCCATGACAGGTGTGATTGCCAAGGACTGGAATAAAGAAGTAGCGGTGAGTTATGCACCCCCAAGCTTTATCTATACACCGTCTATGCCTGGAGCGGCAGGTGAAGATCAAAGTACTGAATCTGCCGTAGTACCAGTTAATCCAGTTGATCCTTTAAAAGATGTGATTGCAGAACTGGAAGCAGAAATTGCTGCTGAACAGGGCGCAGGTGTGATTGATTATTATGGTGTAGTCGATCCACTGGCTGAAGATATGAAAGCCATTGATCAGGAATTAGGGGGTCAGTTACTGGATCAGAGTAGTGAGCTTAAACAGAGCCTGTTCTTTGGCGCAGATAAATGGGGTCAGGATGTACTACTGAAAACCATTAAAGGTGCAGAAACTTCAATCTTGGTTGGCCTGATTGCTGCGCTGGTTGCGGTGGTGATTGGTACAGTACTTGGTGCGATTGCTGGCTATTTCGGTGGTTGGGTCGATGATGTGCTGAACTGGTTCTACAATATCTTTACTTCTATTCCTTATCTGTTGCTGGTGTTAGCGATTGCAGCAGTACTGCAACAAAAAGGGATTTTATCGATTATCCTGATTTTGGGTCTGACCGGCTGGACCGGGGTATTCCGCCTGGTTCGTGCGGAATATATGAAGCATACTGCACGTGAATATGTACTGGCAGCGAAAGCCATTGGGGTAAGCAATATGCGCCGTATCTTCGTGCATATTTTTCCGAATGTCAGTCATATCGCTTTGGTTCAAATGTCCATTCTTGCAGTGGCCTTTATCAAGTCCGAAGTCATTCTCAGCTTCTTAGGCTTTGGCGTACCAATTGGTGTGGTGTCATGGGGTAGTATGCTGAATGAAGCGCAAAGCGAGCTGATTTTAGGCAAATGGTGGCAGTTGACTGCGGCATCGGTGGCGATGGCGGTACTGGTGACAGCTTTCTCAATGTTTACTGATGCATTACGTGATGCATTAGATCCAAAACTGAAATAGGAGCGCAGCGATGTCTGAAATGAATCCAAGCACAGCACCCGCGTTACTTCGCGTAGACAACCTGCGCGTCAGTTTTAAAGGTGAAAATAAACAATATGTGGAAACGGTCAAAGGAATTTCATTTGAAATTCCGGCCAATACTACAGTGGCGTTAGTCGGTGAATCCGGAAGTGGTAAATCTGTGACTTCATTAGCAGTGATGGGACTATTAGCACCTGAGAACTCGAAGATCGCTGAAGACAGTCAGATCCTGTTTGAAGGTCGGGACTTATTGAAACTCAAGTCGAGTGAAATGCGTCAGATCTGTGGCAAAGAAATTGCCATGATCTTCCAGGAGCCGATGTCCTCATTAAATCCGGTGTTTACCGTGGGCATGCAGATCTCGGAAATTCTACGCCTGCATTTGGGCATGAATAAAAAACAGGCCCGTCAAAGAACGCTGGAACTTTTGCAGGAAGTCGGTATTCCTTCACCGGAAAGCAAGATTGATGCTTATCCGAGTCAGTTATCTGGTGGACAGCAGCAACGGGTCATGATTGCCATGGCCATTGCCTGTGAGCCGAAGCTCTTGATTGCTGATGAACCAACGACGGCATTAGATGTGACTATCCAGAAACAGATTCTGGACCTGCTTGAATCCTTGCGTCAGCGCCGTCAAATGTCGATGTTATTCATCAGTCATGACCTGGCGGTAGTTGGTGAAATTGCGGATCAGGTCATTGTAATGCGTTATGGCGAGATTCGTGAGCAAGGTTCGGTGACAGAAGTCCTGAACAATCCTCAGGATATTTATACCCAAGCCTTGTTGCATTGCCGTCCACAGCTATCGCACCGTCCTTTGCGTTTGCCGGTGATTAGCGACTTTATGAAACAGGATAGTCTGGCGCATGACCTGCATGCGAACGCTCCGCTACAACAGGAGCGTTCCCGTGGTTTAAAAGGTAATGAAGAGATCATTCTCGATGTACGTGATCTGAAAAAATCCTTCTATAGCCGTAAAGGCCTATTTGGAAAAGATGAATTTCAGGCTGTGAAAGGCGTGTCTTTTCAGCTGGCTAAAGGCAAAACCTTAGGGCTGGTTGGGGAGTCAGGTTCTGGTAAAACCACGATTGGTTTGCTCCTGATGCGACTGCAACAAGCTACAGGCGGCAAGGCGTTGTTTCAGGGTAAAGATATCTTGTCGATGACTGAAAAAGAGTTTACGGCCTATCAGCGTAAAATCCAGATCATTTTCCAGAACCCTTATGCTTCTTTGAATCCGCGTTTTACCGTGGGACAAATCCTGATGGAGCCGATGCAGATTCATCATATTGGCAAGGATGATGCAGAACGTAAACAGATGGCACTTGATTTATTAGAAAGGGTCAGCTTACCGGCTCAGGCCTTCTATCGCTATCCACATGAGTTTTCAGGTGGCCAGCGTCAGCGGATTGCAATTGCACGCTGTCTGACCTTAAAGCCTGAGATTTTGATCTGTGATGAATCAGTGTCCGCACTGGATGTATCCGTACAGGCGCAGGTACTGAACTTATTGCAGGATTTACAGGATGAATTTGGTCTGAGTTACATCTTTATTTCGCATGATTTGTCAGTGGTGAAATATATTTCTGATCAGATCATGGTGCTAAATCATGGTGATCTGGTGGAAATTGCCAACTCAGATGATCTGTATCAGTCTCCGCAACACGACTATACCAAGCGTCTGTTAAGTGCGATTCCTCAGGGTATTCCGCAGTAACTTGCTAAAGTACGAAATAAAAAATGTCCACATTGCTGGGCATTTTTTTATGACAAGAATTCACTTTTAGGAAATAGAAGGGAGATACCCGCCTTTTATATCGGGTTCTATTGAGAAGACTAGGGATAGATAAAATTAGGTGATTATTATTGTTCTTGCAAAAAAAAAGAGCCACCGAAGTGACTCTATCTTATTCAAAGCCTAGAACTTTTTAAAGCCTTTATTCGCACCATATAAACCGCGTGGTGCATTACCTTCACGGTTTTCGCGGCGGCCAAACTGGTTGTCTTCACGGTTGTCACGACGTGCAAACTGGGTGCCATTCTGGTTTTCACGACGACCAAAGCCTTGATCATCGCGACGTTCACGGTTGTTGTATTGCGGCTGCTGCTCATCGGTATCACGGCGTTGCTGACGCAAGTAACCACCACGGCGCGCTGCCATTGGTTTTTCCTGCATACGCTCATTACGACGTTTCGCCATGCCGAATAAGCCGGTACCTTGACGCGGTTTCAGCTCAACTGATTTGGTCAGGTTATCGATATCCTGTTTATCCAGCTCAATCCAGCGACCTGTACGAAGTTCACGTGGCAGAATCACGGTACCGTAACGGGTACGTAATAAACGGCTGACTTTCAGACCTTGTGATTCAAAGATACGACGAACCTCACGGTTACGACCTTCTTTCACGACAACTTGATACCAACGGTTGATCCCGTCACCACCCAGTTCAGAGAATGACTCAAATTTTGCAGGACCATCATCTAGCACCACGCCTTTCAGCATGTTGTTTTTCAGTTGTGGAGTTACCTCACCCATGACACGAACTGCATATTCACGTTCGATTTCATTCGATGGGTGCATTAAACGATTCGCCAGTTCACCATCATTTGTGAACAGTAACAGACCGGTCGAGTTAATATCCAGACGGCCGACCATGACCCAGCGATCGCCTTGAATTGATGGCAGGTTGTCAAATACTGTTGGACGCTGTTCAGGATCATTACGTGAACAGATTTCGCCTTCTGGCTTGTAATAAATTAGGACACGACGACGGATTTCGTCTTCGATCTGGAACTGTACTTTACGACCGTCGATGCGAAGCTCATCACCTGGTTCGATTCGTTCACCCACTTGGGCAATCTGCCCATTCACACTCACACGACCTGCGGCAATGACTTCTTCCATATAACGGCGAGAACCCAAACCAACACGTGCAAGCACCTTTTGCAACTTTTCACTCATGACAGCATAACCTTAGAAATAATTATTCAACAGTTCACCTATTTATGACTTCGGTGCATTCGCATCGAGCGCCATAAAAGCTTCCTTGGCATCCTGCAGGGGAGGCAATTGGCCTAAAGAATTTAAGCCAAACGCATTTAAAAATTGTGGCGTTGTCACTAACAACGCAGGTCTTCCAGGGAGTTCACGAAAGCCGGATTCTTTAATCCAGTTCCAGTCAAACAGCGTACGCAAAATCTGACTGTTATTCGTGACACCACGAATTTGTTCAATATCAGCTCGGGTCACTGGCTGATGATAAGCAATCACCGCAAGCATCTCCAGTAATGAAGGTGACAGGCGTGTCGGTCGCTCGGGCCAGGTCTGTGCAATAATATTACGATATTTTACACGCACTTGAAAACGGTAACCTTGCACAGTTTCAACCAGTTCAATAGAACGGCCATGCATCAGCATGGAAAGCTGTTGTAAATACTGGCGCAGCTCCTGCTTGTTATAGCGATCCTGAAATGCTTCTTTCAGTCGAGCTAAGGAAACTGGGGAGTCACTGGCAAAAATAATGGCTTCCAGCTGCATCAGAATTTCATGCAGATTATCTTCCGCAGACAAGGAGATATTATGTTCTGTGTTCATGCGTGTGCTCCTTGAATTGCGAGCGGAGCTTCAACACCTGAGGCAATAATTTGAATTTTTTGCTGGCGGGTGAGTTCCAACACGGCCATAAAGGTCACGACTACACCCATGCGTCCCTGACTTGGCTTGAGTAATTTATCAAAAGACAAGACTTCACCAGATTCCAGACGGCTTTCAATATAGGCAATCCGTTCTTCCAGTAATACTGGTTCCTGTTGCACCTGATGAATGACTGGTTCAGGGCGGTTAAAGACACAAAGTAAGGCATCACGCAGCAGATCAGCACTATGGCCTTCATTCGGCTGGATAAACTCGCCTAAGTGAACATTGGTCTGAAAGGTATCACGTTCCAGAATCGTCATCTGACCCAGACGTTCTGCAGCTTGTTTGATCCGTAAATAATTTTCCAGACGCTCAATCAGGTCCTGTTTTGGATCCTGTTCAACTGCAGCCACGCTTTTCGGTTTAGGCAGTAATAAACGGGATTTGAGATCGGCCAACAAAGCAGCCATCACCATATAATCCGCGGTTAGCTCAATATTCAGGGATTTCATCGCATCCATATAGGACAGATATTGGGAGGCAATCGGCGCGATATCAACCTGCAACAGATCAAAACCATTTTTCTGGATTAGGTAGATTAAAAAGTCGAGGGGGCCTTCAAAATGTTCTAACAGAATTTCAAACGCTGCTGGAGGAATATACAGATCCTCTGGAATCGTATTTTGCCATTCATCCAGAACCCGGATGTTTGGAGCAGATTCCATAGCGTTATGGGGCATTTGAGTCATTACAATTATAAGCCACGCGAATTTTCAAAGGCATGAAATGGCTTATTCCCCGAGCTCATGTCAGGAGAAAAAGCACATAATTTAATAGTTGGCATTGTACTGGAAAATTGTCGTTAAATAAAATAGATATGCATTCAAAAGCAAAAAAACCATATTTATTTTAGGAGAAATTTTATTTTTTTAATTTGTTAAAATATACAAGTCTGATATTAAACAGCGTATTAGCTAAAATTAAATTCAATATAGTCTGGGTGGCTTAAGAAACTGTAACTTCATATAGAGAATTTTTTAAAGATTCTCAGCACCTATTAAATAATGACTGAGTTTAAGCTCATCAGGAAATATGTGATAAAAATAAGAAAAAACAGTTATCTATCGCCTAAAAAATAAACTAATATAGCCGAAAAATATTAATAAATAACAACCATAGATCAGGTTAATTATAAAAATGCCAATCGTACTTGTGTTAATCGGCGTCATCGGCTTAGGGGTATTCTGGGGCTACCCTCAATATCAGCTTATGCAGCTTGAAAATGAAATGCGTACCAATCTGAAGTCTGGCGGCTTTTCCAGCTTTGTCGAGCAGGCCAAACCAGTGATGCAGGCCATGAAACTGGATTTTAGCGTACTGGACCAGTATCCTCATATTCGTTTCTATATGCGTAATACGCTTTATACGGGCAAAGATTTACCCGACGGTGTTACTGCAATGGTCAAAACCATGAGCTGTAATTCCATTGATTCTTTTAGGACTATGGAATCCAAAGCCCGGACTGCGTTATTGAATGTGCTTGAAGAGGATCAAATCACTTTTCATGTTTCAGTCAAAAACAGGTTTGGTGCTGAACTGGCAACTCATCAGCAAAAACTGTCGGAATGTCCAAACTTCTTGCAGTTAAAACATTATAAAGAAGGTGATCCGTTACCTCCAAAGCCAAGTTTGAATAATCAAGTTCCTTCGGTTGCACCAGCGGTCAGTACATCTACTCAGGATCGTGCAGCGAGCTATTAAATCTTGGCATGCGTGATAAGGTTATTTTAATTCTGCTCTCGCAATACATATTCGATGACACGCTGGCAGGTATCTGCCAGACAAATATTGTTCGTTGAATAAACTTGTAAAAGCTTTCTTGCCATCGCGACATCAAGAAAGTATGAGTATTCACTATTGTTGATATTCAGATTTAATTCTGGCTTGGAATTTTTATCGATAGATATTGCCTTGGATTCCAGTGTCCAAGGCAATTCGGCATAGATTAGATGATCGGCAGGAAATTCATTCAGATTCAGGAGGATATAAAACAAATCCATTTTATTTTCTTCTGAAACTTAATTAGAAGCAGCTTTATTTATTCAAAAGCACTGACATCACCGACCCCACGACGAATCACTTCAGGCTGATCTCCTGATAAATCCACAATAGAAGTCGTACTTAAAGTTCCTAGACCACTATCAATAAAGACATCAATCCGTTTGCCGAGCTGCATTTCAATGTCATAAGGATCATCAAGAGGATCAGTGTGGTCTGGCAGGATGAGTGTTGAAGTTAGCAGCGGTTCGCCCAGTTCTTGAAGCAGCATCTGACACACAGGATTGGTGGGGATACGCAAACCAATGGTTTTTTTCTTCGGATGCATTAAACGTTTAGGCACTTCGCTGGTTGCCGGAAGAATAAACGTGGTCACAGCAGGTGTATTATTTTTCAGCAAACGATAGACGGCATTGTCGACTTTGGCATAAGTCGCAAGATCGGATAAGTCGCAGCAGATAATGGCATATTGGTGCTTAGGTCCTAGACCACGAATCTGCGCGATTCGCTCCATCGCATGTTTATTCCCGATCTGGCAGCCAATCGCATAGGCTGCATCGGTCGGATAAACCACAACATCACCGGCACGAATACGTTCTACTGCCTGACTGATCAGACGAGCTTGCGGATTATCCGGGTGTACACGTAAATGCAGCATAAATATTCCTCCCAACCTGCCTTAAACTTATTATGAAATGCCTTTGTATAAAGTAACAATGACAAACAGGTAGATTTGTGTAATTTAATCAAGCATTTCACGTTGAAATTCATCAGATTGTAAACTTTTGCCCGCACGGGTGCAGACACAGATACAATCAATGAAACGTTTGGCATCACGTGGCAGTTTGGCTTCACCACTAAAATAGCGTTGTACCTGAGCATAAACATTATCTTTAAAGCTGGAGCCATCGCCACCATCGCCGGTTAAATTGTCCAGGGACACACGGAACTTACGGCCAAATGCTTTGGAAAACATCCATTCAATCGCTTGTGGCTTGATTTCGACCTGCTCAAATAATGCTTGCTGTTCCTTGGTGCGACCATCTGGCGCATACCAATAACCTAGATCTGGTAGCAGACGGCGCTTATCACCGGCAATAGTCCAGTGACTGATTTCATGCAGGGCACTATTAAAGAAGCCATGCGCAAACTGGATCCGGGCAGGGCTATCTTCTGTAGCCGGGAAATACTCCGGTTCAAAGTCACCACGGACTAAAGTGACATTTAGGTGGGAAAACCAGTGATTAAAGTGTAAGATGAGCCAATCAACCTGTTCCGCTTCTGAGGATAAATTCGCCCACGGTAAGCGTTGCACTTGCTGTAGTGAGCTGTCAGAATCGGAGGTTGAAAGTGTGCTAACGAGTGATGAAACATTCACTTCTGTTTGCGGCTGCAACAGATGCATGACTGAAATTACCCAATTGGTCTGTCTAAAAATAAGTACAAAATTGTATCTTAATCTTTGACAGAGTTCTGATGAATTTGTAGAATTGCCGCCTTAATTATGTCAGCAAATACCTTTCCGGCACAGATTGAGCCGTTTAAATGGGCTGAACAGGGCTTTAAATGGTCAGGTCAACTGCCTTTATCCCGCTTTGTTCGTATTGCTCGTGAAGCTGTTGGATCAATTGATGATCAATTGATTAACATAGACTGTAAGCTATCAATGGATGC
>NZ_DFDO01000104.1:0-6743 GCF_002367915.1 Acinetobacter sp. UBA3025 | reverse complement strand
GATGATGAGTCACTGATAGAGCGCTTGGATGAGGATGCTGATTTCATCGTCTTAGGTGAAAGTGAAGCAACGACGAAGGGTTCATATGATGCACCTGCCACCGCTGACTTACTCGCACTGATAGAAGATGAATTGTTATTGTTGATGCCGCTGTCTCCTAAGCATGACGTTTGTGAGCATAAGCATCAACCTGCCGCAGAAGAAGTTGTTGAAGAAAAACGGGATAATCCGTTTGAAGTTTTGGCAGCTTTGAAGGGTAAACTTAACTAATTTTTGTGTTATACTCATGCGTATAAGACAATCGAATTTGTTCTGATCCATTTTTTCGATATTTGTAAGGAGCCATCATGGCCGTTCAGCAAAACCGTAAAAGTCGCTCTCGCCGTGACATGCGCCGTTCACATGACGCTTTAACTGAGAATGCATTAACTGTAGACCAAACTACTGGTGAAACTCATCGTCGTCACCACGTATCTAAAGATGGTATCTACCGTGGTCGTCAATTATTCGCTAAAGCATCTGCTGAATAATTGATGATGTATTAAGCGTTAAAGCTTAGTAGAAAAAATGGGAGCGTTAAGCTCCCTTTTTTTATGCCTGATTTTATGTTCAGGTTTTGCGGCCATCATGTGAAGTCGCGGTTTTTGTTGTATTTGGCAATTACCCAAGCCAAAATTACGTGTTAAATTGCGCTCCACAATGGGTAAGGTGATCTGATCGGCCAATTTTTAGGTCTAAGAAAAGATTCGCACCTCTTGAATGAAAGGATTTTATTTATGTCTGCTAAACAACTCGAACAAGCAGCTCAAGCAACTAAAACTGCATTTGTGTTCCCAGGCCAGGGTTCACAAAAAGTCGGCATGCTCGCTGAACTTGCAGAACAGTTTAGTGGTATCCGCAATACATTTGCTGAAGCATCTGAAGCGGTGGGTTTTGATCTGTGGCAGATTGCACAGACGGGTGAAGGTCTGGATCAAACCGAATTTACTCAACCGGTACTATTAACAGCATCCATTGCTTTATGGCGTGTATGGTTAGAGTTGGGTGGGGTAGCACCAAAATATATGGCGGGCCATTCACTCGGTGAATATAGCGCGTTAGTTGCAGCGGGTGCTTTAAGTCTGGGTGATGCAGTCAAGCTGGTGAACCTGCGTGGTAAGTTGATGCAAACTGCTGTACCTCAAGGCGTAGGTGCAATGGCGGCGATTCTGGGTCTGGATGATGCCAAAGTGATTGAGCTTTGTGCACAAGCAACAGCAGCAGGCGAGGGTTCAGTTGAAGCAGCCAACTATAATGCTCAGGGTCAAGTCGTAGTTGCTGGTAATAAAGAACGTGTAGAAGCCGTGATGGCACTGGCCAAAGAAAATGGCGGCAAGGCGATTGCACTGCCAGTTTCAGTGCCTTCACATTGTTCACTGATGAAACCTGCCGCTGAGCAGTTCGCAACAGCTTTGGAACAAACTGCCATTGAGATGCCACGCATACCTGTATTACAAAATGTAGGCGCAAAAGCAGCTGCGGACGTGAGTGAGCTTCGTCAGGCTTTGACTGAGCAGCTGTATGAGTCAGTACAATGGACTAAAACACTACAATTCCTTCAAGATGAAGGCGTTGAGTACATTGTAGAATGTGGCCCAGGTAATGTACTGGCCAATATGGCAAAACGTTTACCAAATATCGAAAAAGCACTTCCATTAGATACTCAATCTCGTCTGGAAGATGCGCTTAACACCGTATTGGTGGCAGAAGGGAAAATTGCATGACACAGGAACGTAAAGTTGCCTTGGTGACAGGTGCAAGCCGCGGCATTGGTGCTGCAATTGCACAACAATTAATTCAAGACGGTTATTTTGTCGTAGGTACTGCAACTTCTGAAGCGGGTGCAGAGAAACTTAACGTACAATTTGCTGAACATGGTGCCGGTAAAGTTTTAGATGTACGTGATGGTGCTGCGATTGATGCACTGGTCAGCGATATTGAGCAAAACTATGGTCCTGTGCTGGTACTGGTGAATAATGCGGGTATTACCAAAGACAATCTGTTATTGCGTATGTCGGAAGACGACTGGGATGATATTTTAAATATCCATCTGAAAGCTGTTTATCGTCTTTCTAAACGTGTGTTGAAAGGTATGACCAAAGCGCGTTTCGGCCGTATCATTAATATCAGTTCTGTGGTGGCGCATTTTGCTAACCCAGGTCAGGCGAACTATTCAGCTGCCAAAGCAGGTATTGAAGCATTTGGTCGCAGTCTGGCTAAAGAAATGGGTAGTCGTCAGATTACAGTCAATGCTGTTGCACCTGGCTTTATCGCGACTGAAATGACTGAACAGTTAAGTGAAGAAATTCGCAAGAAAATGAGTGATCAAGTGGCTTTAAACCGTTTAGGTGATCCACAAGATATCGCGAATGCCGTAAGTTTCCTGGCATCGGACAAAGCCAGTTACATTACAGGTACAGTCATTCACGTTAATGGTGGTTTATACATGAGCTAAACGGCACATGTATTAACTTTCCAAATTTTATAGATTCAATTAAACTAACGGCATTAAAAACGCCACAAGCAATGAGGAGAATTCCTGTGAGCGATATCGAACAACGCGTTAAACAAGCGGTTGCAGAACAACTTGGTATCAAAGTCGAAGAGATTAAAAACGAAGCATCTTTCATGGATGACTTAGGTGCTGACTCTCTAGACCTAGTTGAACTTGTTATGTCTTTCGAAAATGACTTCGACATCACTATTCCTGATGAAGATTCTAACGAAATCACAACTGTTCAATCTGCTATTGACTATGTTACTAAAAAACTTGGTTAATGCTGATTTTCAGCTTTGCTGAACCTAAAAACCACCGCAAGGTGGTTTTTTTGTGCCTGTAGAATAGATATAGGGTGATTTTACAATCGATAACCTTTTGCTTACCAATGACTAACTTTATATCTGCTGCTTTCCTTGTACAAATAAGAATGATCTGATGAATAACAAGAATGGAGTGCACTATGGGTCTTTTTGATTTTGTAAAAGGCATTGGTAAAAAGAACACTGCAGCTGCGGAGCCACAACAAACACCGGCAGCAACTCAACAGGCACCTGCCGCTGCACCTAAAGCAGCATCGGCTGAACCTTCTGCACAGGAAATAGCGAACAAATTATTAGGCCATGTCAAAAGCCTAGGACTGCCAATTACAGGATTGTCGATCAGCTATAACTCAACCTCAGATCTGGCAACCGTACGCGGACAGGTACAAAGTCAGGCGGATCGTGAAAAGATTATTTTAGCAGTAGGAAATGTTGATCATGTCGCTAAAGTGGATGACCAGCTGACTGTGGCGAATCCGGAACCTGAAAGCAAGTTCTATACGGTTAAATCGGGTGATACCTTATCTAAAATTTCGAAAGAATTTTATGGTGATGCCAACCAGTACAACAAGATTTTCGAGGCAAATCGCCCTTTACTGAAAAATGCGGATGATATTTTCCCGGGTCAGGTAATACGTATTCCTGCCTAGTTTTAGATAATCATCAATATAAATTAATAAAATTTTATTTTAAACTTATCTAATTCAGATAAACGGTTCACAACAAAGCCCCTTATGGGGTTTTGTTGTATCTACCACTTGAACCCTTGTCAGAATTAGATTCCTACATCCAGATATGAACTTTCCTTTACTTCTTCCATCACCACATAACTATGTGAGGAAGCAGAAGATGGGAGCTTTTTTAATAAATCCCCAAGCAGACGCCGGTAAGCACTCATTTCCTTTAGGCGTGCTTTCACCAGATAATCAAAATCTCCCGAGATCAGATGACATTCCAGCACTTCAGGAATTTCGCTTAAGTCACGCGCGACCTGTTCAAATACATCACCGGATTTGGCAGAAAGTTTGATTTCCAGAAACACTAACAGGTTCTTTTCCAGCTTTTCCGGATTGAGCCGGGCATGGTAACCCATGATGACCCCATCCCGTTCCAGTCGCTTGACCCGCTCGGAACAAGGTGTGGTGGAGAGGTTGACTCGGGAGGCAAGTTCACTAATGGCAATGCGTCCATCGCGCTGCAGGATATCTAAAATCATGCGATCAATGCGGTCTAATTTACGCATCTATTATTCCCTTAATTTTTAAAAATGACGCGAAAAATCTAGTGAATTTGCTGAATATATCAGCTTAAAACAGTGAAATTCACTATTGATCCAAAAATATACTGGTGAAATAAACTATAAACGTCATTGAGGGTAATGTCATGCGCGTAATTGTATTAGGTGGTGGTGTCATTGGTGTAACAAGTGCCTACTATCTTGCGCAGCAGGGAGCAGAAGTGACTGTCCTTGACCGTCAGGCAGGTCCAGCTGAAGAAACTAGTTTTGGTAATGCAGGCCAGATTTCTCCTGGTTATTCGACACCGTGGGCAGCACCTGGCATTCCATTTAAAGCAGTGAAATGGATGTTCCAGCATCATGCACCATTGGCGATTAATGTTGATGGTAGTCTGTGGCAGTTACAGTGGATGGCCCAGATGCTGAAAAACTGTAATGCCCAGCATTATGCAGTGAATAAAGAACGTATGGTGCGGGTCGCTGAATATAGCCGTGACTGTTTACGTAATCTACGTCGTGATATCGGCATCTCTTATGAAAACCGTTCTAAAGGAACCTTGCAGATTTTCCGTAAGGAAGCACAGCTCGATGCAGTGCAACGTGATATCGAAGTGCTGAAAGAAACCGGCGTGGATTTTGAGTTGCTGGATCGTGAGCAGCTAGCCAAAGTTGAACCGGCACTGGCAGAAGCTAAAGATAAACTGGTGGGTGGTTTGCATCTGCCAAATGATGAAACTGGTGATTGCTACCTGTTTACCAATGCGCTGGCCAATTACGCCAAAGGCATGGGCGTACAATTCAAGTTTAACCAGCATGTTGAAAAACTGCTATTTGAAGGCGACCAGATCAAAGGTGTACTGGTCAATGGTCAGGTGTTGACCGCAGATAGATATGTGCTGGCTTTCGGCAGCTATTCCCGTGATTTTCTGAAGCCGCTACATCTGGATCTGCCGGTGTATCCAGTCAAAGGTTATTCATTGACCATTCCAATTGTGGATCAGACTCATGCACCACAATCGACTGTGCTGGATGAAACTTACAAGATTGCATTGACTCGTTTTGATCAGCGCATCCGTGTCGGTGGTATGGCAGAGTTGACAGGCTTTAATTTGGGCCTGAACGAAGATCGCCGTGCAACCTTGGAAATGGTCACTCGTGACCTGTTTCCGGGCGGCGATATGGCTCAGGCCAGTTTCTGGACCGGCTTACGTCCAATGACCCCGGATAGTACGCCAATCATTGGACCAACACGCTTTAATAACCTGTTCCTAAATACTGGACACGGTACCCTAGGTTGGACCATGGCCTGTGGTTCAGGAAAGCTGATCAGTGATCTGGTACTGGGTCAAGCACCTGAGATTAGTACTGAAGGTTTATCACTGAATCGTTATCAGCAGGTTGCTTAAGCTTTTAAGGATTATCATTTTCAGGGAAGAAATTTATGCCACGTCCAATACACGCGGTGATTCATCAACAGGCATTGCAACATAACCTGCAAGTTGCACGTTCCTGCGCACCTCAAAGCCAGGTCTTTGCAGTGGTTAAAGCTGATGCCTATGGGCACGGTATTGAGCGGGTTTATCCCGCATTAAAAAGTGCTGATGGTTTTGCCTTTCTGGATCTTACTGAAGGAAAGCGTTTGCGTGCCTTATGCTGTGACAAACCCTTATTGTTACTGGAAGGCATTTTTGGCCTTGAAGATTTATTCGACTGCGCCAAGTACGGGATAAGTTTTGCAATTCATGCCCAGCATCAACTGGAATGGTTAAAAACCTTTGTCGACTTACAACCAGACGTACAGTTTGATGTTTTTTTAAAAATGAATAGCGGAATGAACCGACTGGGTTTTTTACCTGAGCAGTATCGTGTCGCTTTTCAGGAATTAAAAAATATTAAGCAAGTATGCTCCATCAGTCATATGACACATTTTTCCGATGCGGATGGCATGCGCCTTGGACAGGAAGGTATTGAACATCAACAGCTGGTCTTTACCGAAACCATTCAAAATCTGCCGGGCAAAACTTCACTCAGTAATAGTGCTGCCATTCTGCGTCATCATCAGCATATACAGTCAGACATTGTACGTAGCGGCATCATGCTTTACGGCAGCTCACCTGACTATCCCGCCCATACGATTGATCACTGGAACTTAAAGCCGACCATGAGTCTGCGTAGCGAACTGATCGCGATTCAGCAGGTTCGGGCAGGAGACAGCATTGGTTATGGCTCTACTTTTATAGTTGAGCAAGATATGCAGATTGGAATTGTGGCCTGTGGTTATGCGGATGGTTATCAGCGAATCACACAAACTGGAACACCAGTTTTGGTAGATGGGATTCGAACCCAAACGGTCGGTCGCGTCAGTATGGATATGCTGGCGGTTGATCTAGGTTCTGTACCTGATGCGCAGATTGGTAGCGAAGTTGTGCTGTGGGGACAATCCATACACGGCACAGTATTGCCGATTGATGAAGTGGCCGCGGGTTCGGGTACGGTTGGCTATGAGCTGATGTGTGCCATTACTCAACGTGTGCCCGTGCAGATTGAAAGCTAAAGATTAAACAAATATTAAAAATAAGAGAGGATAAAATTAGGACGGAAAATGCAGATATTCAGAGTTTGAACAGCAATCAGGTCATGAGAGCTG
>NZ_DFDO01000181.1:0-11577 GCF_002367915.1 Acinetobacter sp. UBA3025 | reverse complement strand
GGTTCAGCAACCACTTCTACAATATGAATTACCCGGCTGCTATTTTGAATGCCTTATTAATACACAGAATTTTACTGGTCATTTTGTAGAAGTGGTTGCTGAACCCGCAGATCATATCCGTGTCATTTATATTCAGAAGCATGGCAAAAATAAAATCATTGCCCTCTACAATCAGACTCAACAGGTAATCCATCTGCATCCCAAACAAATCATTTTTAGCCGATGGAGCCTGCTACATAAAGGCATTCCAAATCTCATTTATGTATTTTGCTTTAGTATAATTTTACTGTTTCTATTTTTTGCACTTGTCGCAGTGTCAAATCATCAATTCCACTTTTTCACTGTATTCTTAGATGCACTGCAATTTTCAGGATTTGGTTTATTGCTATGGATATTTGGTTTTATCTGTCCTTTTGTCATTCCCTTTTATGCCTTTAAGAGAATACAAAGTCTGAAACTTCTCTATCAACTTCAGCTCAATGACAAGCAAATTTTGCATATGGAAAAACTCAATCCGCAAAACTGGATTTATCATTTAAACCCGGTGAAAAATACAGTAAAGCGAACTGCCTGATTTCAGATGCAATTCTCTATAAACTTTTATAAATAAAACTGCTGGCTAATATCACAATTTTGTATGAAACTCGGCTTATCTCGGCATTGAGTTCTGTTATGCTAAAAGTCCATAAAATCAAGCATGGATAATACACATGAACGTGACTATTGGTACTCCTCTTCAATCTTCAGCTTTTAAAGTTCTATTGCTAGGTTCAGGAGAACTAGGTAAGGAAGTGGTGATTTCCTTGCAACGTTTAGGTGTAGAAGTTCATGCTGCAGATCGTTATGCAGATGCTCCTGCCATGCAGGTGGCACATTTTTCTTATGCCTTAAATATGGCAGATGCAGCGGAACTCAAACAGCTTATTCAAAAAATTCAGCCGCATCTCATTGTTCCTGAAATTGAAGCGATTGCGACCGAAGTACTGGTTGAAATTGAAGAACAGAATATTGCAACCGTAATTCCTTCAGCTAAAGCAGTGAACCTGACCATGAACCGTGAAGGCATTCGTCGTCTGGCAGCTGAAGAACTAGGCTTACCGACCTCTGCTTATCGCTTCGCCGATTCTCTGGAATCTTTCCGCGCAGCCTGTGATGACATTGGCTATCCAAACTTTGTGAAACCGGTGATGTCTTCTTCAGGTAAAGGCCAATCTCGCGTGAAAAGTTTTGAAGAAGTCGATGCTGCCTGGGAATATGCGCAAACAGGTGGTCGAGTTAATCAGGGCAAAGTAATTGTCGAATCACAGATTGATTTTGATTTTGAAATTACCCTGCTTACTGTGCGGGCTAAAAATCCTCAAACTGGCGAAATCGAAACCTCTTACTGTGATCCAATCGGACATCGTCAGGACTCAGGCGACTATGTAGAAAGCTGGCAGCCTCAGCCAATGAGCCCGGCTGCTCTGGAAGAATCAAAACGTATCGCGAATAAAGTCACCACAGCACTGGGCGGTTGCGGTATTTTTGGTGTAGAACTCTTTGTCAAAGGCGACAAAGTATGGTTTAGTGAGGTTTCACCTCGCCCGCATGACACTGGTCTGGTTACCTTAGCTTCCCAGTTCCAGAGTGAATTTGAACTGCATGCCCGTGCTATTTTAGGCTTACCAGTCAATACGGCTCGCCATAGCGTGGCTGCCAGTGCCGTGATTTACGCAGGTGTCGATGATCACAACCTTTCATTTTCTGGCCTGAATCTTGCTTTAGCCCATGCCGATACCGATTTACGCCTGTTTGGTAAACCTGAAGGTTTTAAACGCCGCCGTATGGGTGTCGCGACTGCGCGTGCAGAAAGCATTGAACAGGCTCGCGAGCTGGCTCAACAGGTTACTGACCAAGTTAATGTTCATCAAAATTAAGTAAATACAACGGACCACTGTTCATGATCAATACCTCCCCGCTGCTGAATTACATTAAAAGTCACAATGACATCAAAGCGATCAATCAATGGCGTAGCGATGTAGAAAATCAGCTTCAGGAATGTTTTGAAAATGGACAGTCCATCCGTGACATCATTCAGGCTCGTTCTAACCTGATTGATGAAGCCCTGCAATTTCTGTGGAATCATGCTGAACTTGATCAGACCGATTTGGCGCTTTTCGCAGTCGGCGGTTATGGCCGCCGCGAAATGCTGCCATATTCAGATGTCGATATCATGATCCTCTCAGAAGATGATTTTACTCCAGAGCAGGAAAAGCTGATCTCCAGCTTTATTTCCTCGCTTTGGGATGTCGGTAATTTCAAACCGGGCATCAGTGTTCGTACCATCAATGAATGTGTCAATCAGGCCAGCAGCGACCTTACTGTAGCGACGTCCTTGATCGAGGCACGTCTGATTATTGGCAATGAAAATTTAACCAAGTGGCCACGCCGGATCGTGTCACAAACCTGGACTGATAAAACCTTTTTTGATGCGAAAATGGACGAGCAGCACAAACGCTATGCTCAGCACAATAATACTGAAAGCAATCTGGAACCGGATATTAAAAATGCACCGGGCGGTATCCGTGATATTAACCAGATTGGCTGGATTGCCAAACGTCATTTCCGTGTCAACCGTATTTATGACCTGGTGCATCTGGGCTTTATTTCAGAGTTTGAACTTGCCGTACTCGAAGAAGCCGAAAGCTTCCTCTGGGAAATTCGCCATCATTTACACCGCCTGACCAAGCGCGATGAAAACCGCTTGCTGTTTGATTATCAACGGGATATTGCAGCGATGTTTGGCTATACCCGTGAAGAAGGTCAGTCACCGAACTATCCAATCGAACAGTTCATGAAGCGCTATTACCGTAGCGCGCAGCAGGTTTCGACTCTGAATGAAATGCTACTGGCTTATTTTAATGAATCAGTCATTACCCCACGTTTACCCCAATATGAACGCCAGATTGAAGAAATTAATGAAAACTTTAAACTGGTCGATGGCAAGTTAGCAGTTCAACATCACAAGATTTTCTCGGAAAAGCCAAGTGCCATTCTGGAAATCTTCTATTTGCTGGCCAATCGTCCTGAAATTGAGGGTATTCGTGCTCGTACTTTACGTCTGCTTACTCTGGCAGCTAAACGTATTGATCAGGATTTCCGTGATAATCCGGTACACCAAGCCCTGTTTATGGCCATCATTCGTTCACCACATCGCCTGTATGAAACCTTAGTAGCGATGAAACGTTATGGTGTCCTAGGCAAATATATTCCGGCTTTCGGACAGATTACCGGTCTGATGCAATATGACTTATTCCACATCTATACCGTGGATGCACATACCCTACTCTTGATCCGCAATCTGAATCGCTTCAAGGAACCCGAATTTGCCAAAGAATTCCCTGTGGTCAGTTCCGTGTTCCAGCGTCTGGCACGTCGTGACATTGTTTATCTAGCGGCTATTTTCCATGACATTGCCAAAGGTCGTGGCGGTGATCATAGTGAGCTTGGTGCAGCCGATGCGATTCAGTTCTGCCGTACCCATGGCTTTACCGAACGTGAATGCAATCTGGTTGCCTGGCTGATTGAAAACCATTTGTCCATGTCAGTCACTTCACAGAAAAAAGATATT
Source organism: Acinetobacter sp. UBA3025 (assembly GCF_002367915.1). NCBI lineage: Bacteria > Pseudomonadati > Pseudomonadota > Gammaproteobacteria > Moraxellales > Moraxellaceae > Acinetobacter > Acinetobacter sp. UBA3025. Next base: position 7,967 of record NZ_DFDO01000181.1, on the reverse strand, counting down.
TCCGATCCGGATGTGGTCAAAGAATTTGCTGAAAAAATGGGAGATATGGAGCATCTGGATTATCTGTATACCCTAACCGTGGCAGATATTAATGCGACCAATCCAAAACTCTGGAATACCTGGCGTTCATCTTTAATGCGTCAGCTCTATACGCATGCGCGTGATGTAATCCGTTCCGGTCTTGGTCGTCCGGTTGATTATCAGATGCTGATTGAAGATACCAAATTTGAAGCCAGTGAACGGTTGGTGGAACATTTCTCGCTTTATGATGTCGAAAAAGTCTGGCAGGAATTGGGCGATGATTACTTCCTGAAAGAATCTGCCGATGAAATCGCCTGGCATACCCGTGCCATTCTGGAACATGGGGATAATCCTGCACCATTGGTATTAATGCGTGCGCATCGTAAATATGCGCAGGATGCCGTGCAGATCTTCATCTATACTCAAGATAAGCCAAATCTGTTCGCCACCACGGTTGCTGTTCTGGATCGCATGAATCTGGACGTTCAGGATGCCCGGATTATTACCGCAACCAAAGCTTTCAGTTTGGATACCTATGTCGTCCTTGACCGTTTTGGCACCCTTCTGACCGATCCGGAACGTGAGGCAACTGTCATTGAAGCCTTACAGGATGCCTTAAGTCATTCTGATGAATATCCAGGTCTGATGCAGCGCCGGATTCCGCGTCAGTTACGTCATTTTGATATTGAAAATACCGTCGATATCACCCTTAATGAAGCTTTAAACCAGAATATGGTTGAAATTGCGACACTTGACCATCCTGGTTTACTTGCGAAAATTGGCGGTTTATTTATGATGCAGGGTCTGGATATTCACTCTGCTAAAATTGCTACGCTTGGCGAACGTGCTGAAGATATTTTCTTTGTCACCAAAAAAGATGGCAGCCCAATGACCCAAATAGAGTCTGACAATTTTGCAGCGGCATTAAAAGCTGCTCTGGATGAGGCCTCACATCAGGTCAATGCTCAACACTAACACACTGCTCGGTAACACATTCATGAACTCTAGCTTGTCTTTATTGCATCCATATCCGTTTGAAAAGTTGAATAAACTTTTTGCGGATATCCAGCCTGCGAATATGCCTTTGATTCCCCTTTCAATTGGTGAACCAAAGCATCCAGCACCCGAGTTTGTGAAACAGGCGATTATTGATAATTTTCAGCATCTATCGACTTATCCGAACAGCAAAGGCTTACCTGAATTACGAGAAAGCATTTCCAACTGGCTGACTCGTCGTTTTAAACTCAATAGCATCAGTGCAGACAGCAATGTATTACCGGTCTCTGGTACCCGTGAAGCAATCTTTTCTTTTGTTCAGGCGCTGATTAATCGTGAAGATGCGCCTTATGTGGTGATGCCAAACCCTTTCTACCAGATTTATGAAGGTGCTACCCTGCTTGCAGGTGCAAAACCTTATTTCATTAACTGTACTGAAGAAAATGACTACTTAGGCGACTTTGATTCAGTTCCGGCTGAAGTCTGGGAAAAAACTGCCCTGTTATTTGTGTGTACACCGGGCAACCCAACAGGTGCTGTTCTTTCTAAAGAACAGTTTAAAAAGCTGATTGCACTGTCAGACAAATATGATTTTGTCATTGCTTCTGATGAATGTTATTCAGAACTCTGGTTTGATGAAGCACCGACAGGTTTACTGGAAGTGTGTGCAGAAATTGGCCGAGATGACTATAAAAACTGTGTCGTTTTCCATTCTCTATCTAAACGTTCTAATCTGCCAGGCATGCGTTCAGGCTTTGTTGCAGGTGATGCAGCTTTACTCAAACCTTATCTGCAATACCGTACTTATCACGGTGCAGCGATGCCGGTGCAACACCAGTTAGCATCAATTGCAGCCTGGAATGATGAAGCGCATGTAGAAGAAAACCGGGTACAGTATCGTGCCAAATTTGATCTGTTCCAGAAAGAATTAGGGCACTTGCTCCCGCTGAAAAAACCGGATGCCGGTTTCTACTATTGGCTTAAAGTGGACAATGATGAAACTTTTGCCAAAATGCTAATGGAAAAAGCGCATATCAAAGTGCTACCAGGCCGTTACCTGTCTCGTGAAACTACGCAAGGCAACCCGGGTGAAAACCATGTACGGTTGGCATTAGTCGCTGATCTGGCACAATGTGAACAGGTAATTCAACGTTTAAAAGCGATTCTTTAATCTTTTAAGAGCTAAACACAAATAAAAAAACCCACTTTCCAGAAGTGGGTTTTTTATGGATATTGGCTACAAATTATTCTTCTATTTCACTTATTTTCTATTCATTAGAAATTAGACATTTCAAATAAACTTATAAAACCTTTTCAATTTCTGTTTCGAGATCTTCAGGTTTGGTGGTAGGTGCAAAACGGTTTAATACCTTGCCATCACGACCAATCAGGAATTTGGTGAAATTCCACTTAATACCATTTCCTAGAATTCCTTTAGAATTATTGGTCAAGTAACGGAAGATCGCATGCGCTTCTGGGCCTTTTACATCTACCTTGGAAAACATCGGGAAAGAAACCCCATAATTTTTCTGACAAAATTCACCGATCTGTTCATTTGAACCTGGATCCTGTCCACCAAACTGGTTGCATGGAAAACCTAAAACTTCCAGTCCCTGCTCTTTATATTTCTGGTAAAGCTTTTCCAGACCTGCAAATTGTGGAGTGAAACCACATTTGCTCGCGGTATTTACGATTAAAAGTACTTTTCCTTCATAATCTGCAAGCCGTTTGTTTTTCCCATCTAACAACTCAGCTTCAAACTGATAAATGCTGGTCATGGATAAGTTTCCTCGTCAGTTTTTTCTTGTGTTTGTAATTCTAAAGAGGCCGAGTTTACACAATAACGTAAGCCAGTCGGTTCCGGACCATCCGGGAAAACGTGTCCCAAATGTGCATCACAATGATGACAAACAATTTCTGTTCTCACCATACCATGTGAAGTATCAGGTAATTCCTCTACAACTGAGCTGCTCACAGGACGATAGAAGCTTGGCCAGCCGCAACCGCTGTCATATTTGGTGGTTGAAGAAAACAGTGGTGTACCACAGCAACGGCAGACATAAGTCCCTTCCTGTTTTGTATTCCAGTACTTGCCTGTGAATGCCGGTTCAGTTCCTTTTTCACGCGTAATGCGAAACTCTTCTGGTGATAACTCTCTTTGCCATTCCCGGTCTGTTTTATTGAGTTTTCCCATCACTAACTCCTTTAAATCTTTGACATTCAATGTCATGCTTCAGTACTTCCATATTTACGCTAGAGATGAAAAAATTTCTAGCGAAATTTCAGCATAGATTGTGATATTTGCGTAATCTATAGGTTTAACTTAAAAATTAATTGGATGGAATTATGTCCGGTATTGGTAACACCCCCCCTCGCGAGATCAAGAAATCGTCTAAGCTTGAGCATGTTTGCTACGACATTCGCGGACCAGTGTTACGAGCGGCCAACGAGATGGAAGAAGCCGGACATAAAATTATCAAACTGAATATCGGAAATCCCGCCCCATTCGGCTTCGAAGCCCCGCAAGAAATCATTAATGATGTTGCACTGAACTTGCCAAATGCGATTGGTTATACGGATTCCAAAGGGATTTTCCCGGCACGTAAAGCGATCTGTCAGTATTACCAGCAAAAAGGCATTCTGGATATGCACGTGAACGACGTGTATGTCGGCAATGGCGTATCTGAGCTGATCGTGATGGCGATGCAAGGCCTGCTGGATGACGGCGATGAAATGCTGATTCCAATGCCGGATTATCCATTATGGACTGCAGCAGTGAACCTGTCTGGCGGTACTGCGATTCACTATAAATGTGATGAAGAAGATCACTGGTATCCAGATATTGCGGATATGGAAAGCAAAATCACGCCAAATACCCGCGGGATCGTGATTATCAACCCGAATAACCCGACTGGTTCGGTTTATCCGCGTCATGTATTACAGCAAATCGTGGATCTGGCGAAGAAATATGATCTGATCCTGTTTGCAGACGAAATCTATGACAAAATCGTTTACGATGGCATTGAACATGTGTCAGTAGCTTCGCTTGCAGGCAAGCAATTATGTGTATCGTTCAACGGTTTATCTAAGGCCTATCGTATTGCTGGCTATCGCTCAGGCTGGATGGCGATTACTGGTGATAAATCACGTGCAATGGACTACATTGAAGGCCTGGATATGCTGGCTTCAATGCGTCTTTGCGCGAATCATCAAGCACAATATGCAATTCAGACTGCACTCGGTGGCTATCAGTCTATTAATGACTTGATCCGCCCAGGTGGCCGTCTATATGAACAGCGTAATATTGCCTGGGAAATGCTAAACGAAATTCCAGGGGTATTTTGTGTGAAACCGGAAGGTGCGATGTACTGTTTCCCTCGTCTTGATCCAGAAATCTATCCGGTTGAGGATGACGAAAAACTGATGCTTGATCTGTTACGTGCCGAGAAAGTTCTATTGGTTCAAGGTACTGGTTTCAACTGGCCAACACCGGATCATTTCCGTGTAGTATTCCTGCCAGCAGAAAATGAACTGCGTGAAGCGATTACCCGTTTAGGCCGTTTCCTGGCAAAAATGCGTTAATTTATAAAAGTTAACTCAAAAAACCGCATTCATGAATGCGGTTTTTTATTGTTTAAAAATTTCCGCGACAAGCTTTATAGATATTTAAAAAGAGGCATGCTGTTAATCCAGAATTTCTTTTCTCAATAAAATCTATTCAGCCTTTTCTCCTTTAGCTTGACGATTCATGCTATTTTTTGAACAAATATAAAACTCCAAGAGTACATGGATGTCCTCAAATACGGTCAAGCTTAGTCTTTTTCTCTGCCTCAGCATGTGCTTAGGCATCGGCATTCTGCGTTTTTCCTATACCGCATTGTTACCTGGTACACGGGAAGCCTTTGCCTGGAGTATGAGTTTTGCCAGTCTCTTAGGTAGTGCCAATCTACTGGGTTATTTAATTGGTGCTTTTGCAGCGATGCGCTTGCCCCAAGATCGAAGCATGAGTACCTATATCCAGCTTGCTGCAATAGCAGGAATGGTTAGCTTATTCTGTTGTGCTTTTTCAGGATTTTCTGAAATCTGGTATATCAGCTGGCGCGTGATTTCCGGCATTAGTGGTGGCCTGCTGATGATTTTGTCACCGAGTATCGTGTCTCAGTGCTGTGATTTAAAAGACCGTTTTAAAATCAATTTTATTGGTTTTAGCGGGATTGGATTAGGGGTTTTATTAGCTACCCTGTTTTTGCCTTATCTTGGCCAGATTTCCATACGTACGGCCTGGCTGATCTTATGTGGGTTTGCCCTGATGATTTGTATCTGCTTAAGCCTACTGATACAACAATTTAAACCCTATCTAGCTAAACAATCTGTTTCTCATACTGCTCAAGTACCTTTAAATACAGTCTTTTATAGTTTACTGGCGGTTTATGCCTGTAGTGCATTTGCCTATATTCCGCATTCATTGTTCTGGATTGACTATCTCAGCCATGAACTAGGATTAAGCTTATTCTGGATTAACTTTAACTGGATTCTATATGGATTGGGCAGTGCCTTAGGTGCTTTTTCTGCTTATGTCCTGGCAAGAAAATTTGGCAATTTTACTGCCCTAAAGATTCTTTATAGTGTTTATATTCTGGCGATTTTCATTGCAACTTTAAATACTAATCCGTTTCTCACTTTCAGTTCTTCTTTCTTTACCGGAATGTTGAATCCCGCTGTGGTTTTCCTCACTTCTTATACCATTTTGCAGCTGTATGGACTGGCCTATAAAAAGCTCTGGAGCATTGCGACTCTATGTTTTGCCTCTGTTCAGCTGATTGGAGGATTGAGTTTTAGTGCCCTGCAATATCTTGGATTGAACTATCATCAACAGTTTATGCTGGCTGCTTTAGTTTTATTAGGGGGAACATTACAACTGTTCTGGAATACACGTTCTTCCAAATATAAGATGGATGAGCAACCGCAACCGGTTTCTATTCGAGAAGAAAAGAATTAAATAAAGATTAAAATCAGTCAATGACCCAAATCCCAAGGAATAGAACCACGTCATTAAACGTGGTTTTATTCCATTTAATCTTTTTTCAAATCTTTAAGCGGATTACCAAACTGTTTTAGATACTCAACGCCCAATTGCCGTGAACCCTGATCATTAAGATGATTATCATCCTTAAAACGATACAAAGGCACATCATTCAGCATCGTTTTACATGCCCGCTGATCACAGATGACTTTGGTTGGATCAATAATTTTCAATTGCGGATATTTCAGTTTTGCTTCTGCCAAAATCTGATTGAATTGCTTTAAATGTGCTTCATAACTTCTTCGGGAAACTGTACATGCAGCGTTCCGATGAAGAATCTCATTACGAATATTACAATCAGAAGGAATATTCTCCCAATCAAGGCGTGGTACATCATTAATTAGAACCACCTGATCACTAGATTGATGGGCAATTTCTAAGGCCTTCATTAAGCCTGCTTTAAATATCTCTTCATCTGAATCATGGATCCCATCTTTAATTTTTAACTCGTCACTAAAATACGGTGCATAAGAGCCTGCCAGTATAATCATTGGATAATGGGTTTCTTTAAGATGCGCAGTAATAGCATCATTACGTTTTTGGAATTTGGTCAGTTCTTTCCATTGATTCAGCTTTAACTCAAATCGCTGCACACCTGGCAGATAAAAGGTCGAACTTTGCGTTGCATCATAACCGCGTAAATTGGCATCCTTTGCCCATTCATCCAGCATTGCTGTATAGGCATTGGCATGCGAATCGCCAATCAACAGGAAATCAATATCTTGTTTAGATTGTCCTAAGATACAATCTTGAGCACTGGGCAAAACATTTGGATCCGCAGTATCCATGCAGTTACTACGAATCACATGTGCATACGTATGTAATGCTTCCTGTTTGTCCTGCACCGATTTTGGAAAACGCTCCGGGAAACCTTCATGTGTTTTGATGGTTTGGGCGATCGCAATAAAACTGACTGCAGGTAACAGAAATCCAAGAATAATCACTTTATAATTTGCAGCCATCACAAAGCGTTTCAGGGGTGTTTCAGCCAGTTTATAAGTCAGAAATGCACATATAAGTGACAGAAAAACAATAATAATCTGATTTTCTAGATTCAAGGGCAGCATATAAATGCCAAAGAATACGATAATCGGCCAGTGCCATAGATACAGAGGATATGAAATTTTGCCAATCCATGTACTAAGACGATTACTTAGCAATAAATTACTTGAAGATATGGATTGTCCCAGATAAATAATCAGTGCTGTTGCAAGACACGGGATCAATGCCATCAGTCCTGGGAATGGGGTTTGCTGATCAAAATATATTGCAGTTGCAAATAGAACACTTACTCCAGCCCAGACCAATCCCTGTAATAGTTTTTTTGGCAGATTCAGTTTTGGCAAGCAGCTAATCAATGCACCAATCAACAACTCAAATGCTCGTACCGGCATACTATAATAAGCTTTGGCCGGATTATGAGTCAGTTGCTGCTGGGCGTATATAACTAAAGCGACAATGAATACACTAATGACAACCCAAAGATATTTACGCGAGGTCTTACTCAAGAATAGCCATAGCAAGAGCGGCCAGAAAATATAAAACTGCTCTTCTACGCCCAATGACCATAAATGTAATAACGGCACATTTTCTACATTCGGGCTGAAATAATCTCCTACCTCATTCCGCATATACAGATTGGCAATAAGCACAGTCGCATACATGACGCTTTTAAAATATTCCGTCAGCTCACCCGGCAACATCACCTGCCAGGCAATTAGGCTGACAATTGCCAGTACAGTAAAATATGCAGGTGCCAGACGGATCACACGTTTCTTATAAAACCGTGCAATTGAAAATTGCTGCAACTCAATATCGCGCGTCAGAATGGTCGTAATGAGATAACCGGAAATGACAAAGAAAATAT
>NZ_DFDO01000301.1:0-4362 GCF_002367915.1 Acinetobacter sp. UBA3025 | reverse complement strand
TGGTGGTGGTACTGGTGGTGGAAGTGAGAAAAATTATTGCTTGAATGCAGATTCAGTCAGAGTTTATAACCAGTCTGGAGGTAATGAAGGGGAGCCAACTCAAGTTTGTTTAATTCCTCAACGCTGGTATGAAAAAATTAGTTCGATTAGGTAGGGCAGATATATGAATAATGCATTATCTATTCAGAAAGGTTTTACCTTAATTGAGCTGATGGTTGTGGTGGTGATTGTTGCAATTATTGCAGCAATCGCTATTCCAAGCTATCAGGAATATGCACGTAGAGCTAACGCAGCACAAGCACAGCAAGAGGTGCAGCGCTTAGCAAGTGAACTTGAACGTTGGAAATCACGTAATTTTAATTATTTAGGTTTTAATCTTACTCCCAATGCTGTTCAAAACTACACTTTTGTGGTTCGAGATGGTGCTGCGGGAAATCCAGCTCTTACAGCAACAGCAGCAAGCGGGACGAGTTGGGTGATACGTGCTGTGCACAATGATGGTCGAAACTTTAGCTTCTTAATGAGTAGTAATGGAATTCGTTGTAAAAATAAAACCAGCAGCAATGTGACATTCACAGATTGTGGGACAGATACAACAGGGAGTGAGGCATGGTAAAAAAACACTTCTCTGGATTTACATTGATTGAACTTATGATTGTGGTGGCAATCGTTGCTATTTTGGCAGCAATAGCTTATCCCTCTTATCAGGAATATGTACGCAAAACAAAACGTGTTGAAGCTCAAGCAGAGCTTATGGAGCTTGCTAGTAAATTGCAGCGCTACAAAGTTGCCAATTTTACGTTTATACAAGCTGATGGAAACCCCATTACATTGGCAAATATTGGAGAAACAGTTCCATTAACAATTCCACGCCAAGGACAAGCACTTTATACAGTTACTCTAACTGGAGTAACTGCAAACATGTGGACTTTAACTGCAACACCAACAGGATCACAAAGTACGGATGGTCATTTGGTATTAAATCATCGTGGGCAGCGCTGTTGGACCAAGGGTTCTGATAAGAATAGTGGTACAGCTTGCGTTCCATCTGCAACTTCCAACTGGGACGGCCGCTAATTTAAATTCAAAACTGCGGATAAACACTTTTTGATCTTTCATTCAGGGCAAACTTCGCGTAAAATACTGCCCTCTATGAAAGGGGTTTGAAATGTATCGATGGTCGGTACAGGGATAATCCGTAAAAACTATAAGGTTGTATCATGGTAGTTATTCGTCTTACTCGCGGTGGTGCTAAAAAGCGTCCATTCTATCAAATCGTTGTAACTGATAGCCGCAATCCACGTGACGGTCGTTTCATCGAACGTATCGGTTTCTTCAACCCTACAGCGCAAGGTAAAGCAGAAAAACTTCGTTTAGATGCTGACCGTTTTGCTCACTGGGTAGCACAAGGTGCTCAACCTTCTGAACGTGTTGCTTCTTTAGCTGCTCAAGCTAAGAAAGCTGCAGCTGCTGCTTAATTTTAAGGTAGCAGGTAGCCCATGACACCAACACAGAATGTTCCCGAAGATCGTATTCAGATTGGACAGTTACGTTCAGCATATGGATTAAATGGGTGGCTCTGGGTCTATTCCAATACAGAACCTATGAGCAATATATTTGATTACCTTCCTTGGTACATTGAGACCAAAGCAGGTTGGCAAATTGTCGATGTAAAACGTTGGAAACCACATGGCAAGGGCCTGGTTGTTTCGCTAAAAGGTGTGAGTGATCGTACCGCAGCAGACGGCCTGGTGGGTGCTAATGTCTGGATCTCTAAATCGCAACTGCCTCAACCAGGCGTGGATGAGTATTACTGGTCTGATTTAAAAGGTCTAACTGTGTTAGGTCTGGATGAAGAAGAACAGGAAGTGAATCTCGGTCAAATCCATGAAATGTTTGAAACAGGTGCCAATGACGTGATGGTAGTTCGCGCTACTGCTGATAGCGTTGATGGCGAAGAGCGGATGATTCCATGGCATAAAGATGTGGTACAGCGGGTTGATCTCGAAGCTGGTCGTATCTACGTAAATTGGGGCGTAGATTATTAATCCTTAAAAAGGGTTAACGCAGCAGGAAAATGAGGAGTCTGCGGTGTTCTTTGCAGTCATTACGCTTTTTCCTGAAATGTTTGAAGCGATTACAGCCTACGGTATTAGCGGGCGCGCAGCAAAACGTGATTTGATGCAAATTCATTGTATTAATCCACGAGAATTTGCTGAAGGGAACTATAAACGGGTGGATGAACGTCCATTTGGTGGTGGTCCCGGTATGGTGATGATGGCTGAGCCATTAGCGAAAGCAATTCATCGTGCCAAAGAGCTTGCAGCGCAAGCGGGTGCAGTTAACGTTCTTGTGGTGTATATGTCACCACAAGGAAAAACCTTAAATGAACCTGCGGTACAGGACTTCGTTAAATATGACGGACTGATTGTATTGTGCGGACGTTATGAAGGTGTCGATGAACGTTTGATCCAGAAATATGTTGATCAGGAATGGTCGATTGGAGATTACGTGTTATCGGGTGGTGAGCTCCCTGCGATGGTTTTATTGGACAGTATTATCCGGAGACTTCCGGGTGCAATGTCAGATGAACAATCACACGTACAAGACTCATTTGTGGATGGTCTGTTAGATTGCCCACAATATACCAAGCCAGACCATTTTGAAGGTATGGATGTACCGGACATCTTGAAATCGGGACATCATGCCAATATTGAGAAATGGCGGTTTTTGCAGCGATATCAGCGCACTTTGGAACGCCGGCCTGAATTGGTAGAAAAAGTTGAACTGACCAAGCAGCAAAAGAAATGGCTAAAAGATTTAAAAAGTGGCAACAACTAATCCTGTTGTCCAAATCTGTATTTAAGCAATGTTGTTTAAATATTTAAAATAGGCTCTTTATGCATTGAAGCGGTCAAGCATAAAGGGAAAGTCAATCGGGTCTATGCGATTTAGCCTCTATACCCAGCGATAATCAGACCTCTTCTGACTCGCACATATTGGAGATACCCCATGAGCGGTAAGCATCCTTTAGTACAAGCTGTTGAAAATGCTCAGCTTAAACAAGACATCCCAGCTTTTGCACCAGGTGACACAGTAGTTGTCCAAGTAAAAGTAAAAGAAGGCGACCGTGAACGTCTACAAGCGTTCGAAGGCGTTGTCATTGCTAAGAAAAACCGTGGTCTGAACTCTGCGTTCACAGTACGTAAAATTTCTAGCGGTGTTGGCGTTGAGCGTGTATTCCAAACTCACTCTCCAATCGTTGCTAAAATCGAAGTGAAACGTCGTGGTGACGTTCGTCGTGCTAAACTTTACTACCTACGTGAATTGTCTGGTAAAGCTGCACGTATTCGTGAAAAATTACCAGCTCGTAAACAAGGTTAATTTTAGCCTTGCTTTTAAGCAAAAAATGCGCCTTTGGGCGCATTTTTTATGCCTGATTTTTATTTGGATTTATTCGAAATGTTCCTGCAAAGGCAAGATCATGGCATCCAAAATATCCAAGAAAATTTTATGAATAAACATCAGGAATAATACAAAATATCCCCAAGACTGGAATCCTGCATTAAAAAGTTGAATGCAAATAAAACATTGTGTGATAGCCAGTAAAATACTGATCCATACATTTGCGATAATATGTCGATGACAAGAGGGACAATAATAAGGCTCATATTTTTTAAATTGAAAAGGATTAATCACTTTTCGTTTGCAACAGGGGCAGGTTCTTTTAAATCTGTTTTTGATTTCTATAGAAGGTATCTGCATTTATTTTATTTCACAGTTCTTTTTATATTTGATGAATATTTTATATGCAGTTTAATCATGATTAACAAGTAAATTTCAAGAAAAAATTTGGAGAAAAATAAGATGGAAAAAGCCTCTGGATGAATAGAGGCTTGTGTAGCTCTATAAACCTTGCAGTTTTAAGCGGTTGGCATGCTGGCGATAAACATCGACTGGGTCTGGAGCAAAGACATTTTTTAACCCGAGTAACTGGTTCACTTCGTCCAGGTGGTTCCAGTTGTAGTTATCCCGAATGGTTTTACCGAATTTGGCACTACAGCGGGAGACCAGACCATCATTTTCCTTGCCGCCATCAATGAGCAGGGCTGTAACTTTGAGTGCTGAATCAGGATCGAGCGGGTTGGTAACTTGGCCTACACCTGTGAATGAATAGTTGTAGATACCTTTTTGTTGATATGCACCTTCACCACAGGCGGTGGTGGGTATACCAATTGGATATCTCTGGTTAAATTTCGCAGAACCTGATGCCGTTAAACTGCCGCCACCCGCAAGTGAATCATGCGGATAAGAGTTTGGATCCAGACCTTGGGCCCAGGTAATGGCTTTAGAAACCAGATT
>NZ_DFDO01000298.1:0-3109 GCF_002367915.1 Acinetobacter sp. UBA3025 | reverse complement strand
TATCAGCTAGTGGATTTTTTAGGGTCTGTGTCTTGGCCAGGAAAGGCAAATAATGTTGGGCGACCTGTTTTTCTGCTTCCAGAATCGGCATATGACCGACATTATTTAAAATCACCGGAGTTTCAGCACGTTTCAGCAGTGAATAGAGCTCTTTTACCACTTCGACATTAATAATTCGATCCTGTTTTCCCCATAAAATTAAAGTCGGGGCTTCTACTGTACGGGTCATCCGGGCAAAGGTATCAGGCGTATACAGTCGGTTAAGCATCACCACCTGATCAATCGATTTGCTGGTTTGTTCCGAACGGGCAATCAACAGTTTTTCCTGTGCATGTCTAAGCTGATAAGGCAATGCTGGTGGATTCTGCATCAGCTGTTTGGAGACATCTTCCAGATCGCCCGGTTTACTGACAATCAGATCTTTGAGTGCATGTGGGTCTTTGGTATAAGGCGTATTGCCCATTTTATAGATGCCGGCACTATTTACTAGAAACAGGCTTTGGGTATCGAAAGGGTATTGGGATGCATAAACTGTCGCAATTGAACCGCCTAGAGAATGGCCAGCGACATGCAGATTTTTTTCAATCTTCAAGGTTTCGACAAAAGTACGTAATTGCGAAGTGACATTGGGTACAGACAAATCAAAATCTGCTGGAACCCGGGTATCGCCATTGCTCGGCAAATCCGGAATGATGACATGATAATAAGGTGTCAAAAACTGGGCGACACGATTCCAGTTGTCGCGTGTACCTGCCAGTCCATGAATCAGGATAATCGAGGGTTTGTTTTTTGCCCCGCCTTCGCTATAACTCCAGGTCACATCACCGATTTTTAAGGTTTTGGATTGTAGACCCGCCTGGATGCGTTGCTGGCTCAGATACAGCTGTAAAACTTCGGCAGACTTGGCTTTCGGCGGCGTAAACAGATATTGGCTATGGCTCAGGCTAGATAGGCTAAGACCCAGAGCGACTAAAGTGGAATAGATAATTTTTGAGCGCAATTTTATTATTTTCTTCATTAGCACTGTCCCCTGAAAAAACTGAGCAAAAACGCTCAAAATACTTCCGTGTTATCGATTTGCAATTTATAGATGAATCAAATCGTAATCTTTCACTTATTTTAAAGCATTCCTTAATATTGTACATCTGTTAATTATTAGCTTGAGCAGAAAAACTGCCCAAAAAACGTGATGAACTTCACAGAAAAATTATCAGAACAAGAAATCATCAAAGCGCTAAAAATTTTACAGCTAATTTTTTTTGCAAGTGACATTCAAAAAATCTAGCAGTAAGATATTCCCACTAAAAACATCGATGGTAAAAAAGAATGCTCACAGCTCAGGAAGCTATAGATCGTCTTAAAAAGGGTAACCAGCGCTTTGTCAATGGTGAAACGCAGCATTTAAAATTATTATCGCATCAGCAACGTGCTGAGATGGCAGAAAGTCAGGAACCATTTGCTATTGTTTTAGGATGTTCAGATTCACGTGTACCCGCAGAGATGGTCTTTGACCAGGGGCTAGGTGATCTGTTTGTCATTCGGGTAGCAGGTAATATTGTTGCACCGTCTCAAGTCGGCAGTGTCGAATTCGCAGCAGAAAGTTTTGGCTGTCCGATTGTAATTGTCTTGGGTCATACACATTGTGGCGCTATTCATTCAACAATTGAAGCATTAACCAATCCAGCAACGCCGCCATCTGCAAATCTGATGTCAATCGTGAACCGTGTACGTCCATCAGTTGAAATTCTAATGCAGACTGAACTGAAAGATGACCTGAATAAACTGTCTAAACATGCAGTCCGTTCCAATGTATTTGCTTCAGTAAATCAATTACGTCATGGTTCTGCAGTTCTGGAAAGCCTGATTGCTAAAGGTAAGTTACAGGTGATTGGTGCAGAATATTCACTTGAAACCGGTGAAGTAACTTTCTTTGACTTCTAAGAAAATTTTAAGATTTGATTCAGTTAAAGGCGCCTTAGAGGGCGCCTTTAATATAAGGATAAGCATTATTTAATAAAATAGTCTGGGCTTTGGTGTTGGGATGAATCTGATCCTGTTGCATCAGACTTTTATTGCCAGCGACGCCTTGCATAAAGAAGGGTAGTAGTTTGACCTTATACTGCTGACTGACCACCTTATAGTTATTTTCAAAAGCCTTACTATATGCCTGGCCATAATTTGGTGGCATTTTCATTCCAAAAACAACCACATTCGCCTTGGCTTTCTGACTTTGTTGTACCAGAGCTGCTAAATTTTTTTGAATCATTTGGGGTGGCTGCCCACGCAGGCCATCATTCCCGCCAAGCTCAATCACCACAATATCTGGACGGTGCGTCTGTAGCAGTTTCGGCAGCCTTGCCAAGGCACCACTGGTGGTTTCACCGCTCACACTTGCATTGACCACTTTATGCTGTTTCGGATAGTGTTGGTCCAAACGCTTTTGTAATAAATGTACCCAACCTTGCTGTGGTTGCATGCCATAACCAGCACTTATACTGTCACCCACAATCATAATGGTCTTTGCCGACAGACTAAAAGGAATCAGGCACAGTCCAAAGAATACCAGGCAAGGCAATACACGATTTTTCTGATTTAGATCTTTCATATAGGACACGTATGATTCAAAGCAGCAACGATTCGACCATCATGCCACAAGCGATTATTTCTGCCCAGAAATTGACACAAAAGATACAACTTTCACAAAAACAACTGACTATTTTTGAAGATCTTTCGCTGGAAATTTTGACTGGAGAACAGGTCGCCATTACCGGACGTTCCGGTTCAGGAAAGTCGACTTTACTGGGCATTTTGGCCACTTTGGATCAGGCCAGTTCGGGGCAGTTAACGGTCTGTGGGCAGCTTGTATCGAGCTTGAATGAAGAGCAGCGTGCTTTAGTCCGGCTAAAAAATATTGGCTTTGTATTTCAGTCTTTCCAGCTTTTGCCTCATCTTACGGCACTTGAAAATGTCATGCTGCCTTTACGTTTACAATCAGATTTTAAATATAGCCATGCCGAACAGAAGGCGCTGGCATTGCTACAAAAAGTCGGATTAGACCGTCAGGCTCAGCAAACACCCAAAGTGCTGTCCGGTGGAGAACAGCAACGGG
>NZ_DFDO01000075.1:0-5020 GCF_002367915.1 Acinetobacter sp. UBA3025 | reverse complement strand
ACATATTTATGCAACAAAGCCGATTTGAAATTAAAATATGTCTGAGTTTTTGTAGTTCTCAGATTATTTTAAGTCATTTTTAAGGTTCAAATTTTAGGCTAAAGCATATTAAAGTCTTCGAACTTAAAAAATGCTTAAACTGACTTCTTTTCCAAGCCTTCTTCAAATCAAACCAATTCGTTTAGCAAGATTTAATCTGATGCTCGCTATTTGGTTGGGATTAGTTTTGAATTTTTCTTTTTATCAAAACATTCATCAACTGACGCCCCATAGCAATTTCAAAGCATGGGCATTATTAGCTACGACAGTCTTGGTTGTTATTGGCTTTTATTATTTGGTATTACAATGGCTTATCTGGAAGTGGAATGCCAAAATACTAGCCAGTATTCTGATCATTCTGGGTGGCTTTAGTGCTTATTTTGTTAATAGTCTAGGTGTAGTCATTACCCCAGACCAGATCCAGAATATGTTACAAACTGATGTTCGTGAAATTCGGGATCTTTGGTCAATACGATTAATTATCTGGACATTGGTATTTGTCATTTTCCCACTCTTTATCGTGTGGATACTTAAAATTCAGCCTGTATCATTGGGGCGTCAATTGTTGCATAAAAGTTTGAGCAGTGTACTTTCACTCGGATTAATACTCAGCTTATTATTCTGTTTTTATGTCGATTATGCTGCCATCTTTCGTGAGCATCGTGACCTGAAAGGGATGATCTCCCCACAAAACAGTATTGCATCTACATTATCCTATTATAAGAAAAAAGCCCCTAAAGCAAATTTGCCATTGGTGACCTTTGGTGAAGATGCACATCTACTTCAGCAGACTCAAATGCAAAGCAAACCTAAATTGATGGTGCTAGTAGTAGGGGAAACTGCACGTGCTGAGAGCTTTGCTCTAAATGGCTATGCACGTAATACAAATCCTGAACTGAGCAAACTGCAGGTGATAAATTTTAATCAAGTCAGTTCTTGCGGAACTGCCACAGCTGTTTCAGTACCGTGTATGTTTTCAGGGATGACACGTCAAAACTATGATGAACAGTTGGCTAGCCATCGTGAAGGATTACTAGATATTGCTCAGCGTACTGGTTATCAAGTGACTTGGATTGATAATAATTCTGGCTGTAAAGGTGCCTGTAACCGGATTCAAAATTATCAAATTCCCACTCAACTGAAACAAAAGTGGTGTGATGCTGAAGGTGAATGTTTTGATGAAATATTGGTAGATAGTCTGAAAGATTATTTGTCACATCTCGATAAAAATAATCAAAAACCACAGTTGATCGTTCTGCACCAAATGGGCAGCCACGGTCCGGCTTATTTCAAACGCTCCAAATCACCATACCAACCTTTCCAACCAACCTGTAATACCAATGCTATTCAGGGCTGTAGCGCCGATGAGCTAAAAAATAGCTATGATAATTCTATTGTCTATACAGATTATGTCCTTGCTCAGATGATCAAAACGTTGCAGGATCAAAAACAATATCAAACTGGTTTCTGGTATCTGTCTGATCATGGTGAATCTACCGGAGAACATGGTCTATATCTGCACGGTGCCCCTTATGGCATAGCACCAACGCAACAGACCCATGTTCCAATGTTGATGTGGTTTTCAGAGTATTGGCAACAGTACAATACCCAGCAGGTCAACTGTCTCAAAGCACAAACCGGTAAGATGCTCAGTCAGGATAATCTGTTCCCGAGTTTATTGAGTTTGCTGGGTATAAAAACGCAAGTGATTGAAGCTAAAAATGATATGCTTGCACAATGCTCATCATCATTAAAGAACAGAGCTTGAGATGCATAAAATATTGATTATTGAAGATGACTTCATGATTGCCGAGTCAACTAAAACATTGCTCAAGCTCCATCAATTTGATGTGCACTGGGTCAACAATGGCATTGATGGCTTAAAACAGCTACAACAGCAAAATTATAATATTGTCCTGCTAGATCTGGGTTTGCCAATGATGGATGGTATGCTGGTACTTAAAAATATCCGTCAAAAGTTTCCAAGTTTACCTGTCCTGATTATTTCTGCTCGAGATCAGCTACAAAACCGGGTAGATGGACTGAATGATGGGGCAGATGATTACTTAATTAAACCTTATGAATTTGACGAGCTACTGGCACGTATTCACGCTTTAATGCGTCGAAGTGGAAGTATAAATATTGAGAAAGATACTAATAAGAAGTTATTACACAGTGGTTTGGAATTGGATATTGAGCAACACATCGCATTATTTAACGGACAGGCTATCGAATTATCTAATCGAGAATGGTCTATTCTCACCGCACTATTAACGTATCCAAACAAAATTTTTTCTAAAAATGATTTAGAAGACAAACTTTATGATTTCGATAGTGATGTAAGTAGTAATACTGTGGAAGTCTATATTCATCATCTGCGGGCCAAATTAGGGAAAGACTTTATCCGGACGATTCGTGGACTAGGATATCGCTTAGGGTAAAGCATGATGAAAAAACGCTATTCCTTGCAAAAACGTCTAATTATTTATATTTCATTGTTTAGCGTAGTATTAGGCTGTGTACTAATCTTTGCGGCATACCAGATTGCACTTGAAGAAATTAATGAAGTCTTGGACAAACAGATGCAAAGTCTCGCAGAGCGCATTGCAGAAAATCATCCTGAACCGCTACAAAGCGAGATTGATTTAGAAAAACAGTATAGTGAAGAAGATTTATTTGTAGATATTTGGTCTTATACAGATACTACATTACATCCACAGGATGTTTTGGTTGCATCGGTCAAGAAAGCAGGATTCTATACACATCAAACCCCATACGGGACCTGGCTAACTTATATCATTCCTGGAGACCAATTACAGATCCAAGTAAGCCAGCAAAAAAATGTCCGGCAAGATCTAGCATTGGAGCTCGCAGTGAATATGTTTCTCCCTTATGTACTATTTCTTCCTTTTGCTATATTCGGTTTAAGCTGGGTAATTCGGAGAAATTTTCAGCCTCTTATTGATTTTAAAACAGAATTGGCCAGCCGTAAGGCTCAAGAATTAAAACCAATTGAAATGAAAGAATATCCTTTGGAGCTAGAACCGACCATTCAGGAAATGAATTACCTGTTTGGCCGTATTTCCTTAGCCCAACAAGAGCAGCGTCAATTTGTAGCAGACTCTGCACATGAACTACGTACACCACTGACAGCTTTGAATTTACAGTTGCAGATCTTATTACAGCAATTTCCACAAAGTGATGCCTTGCACAACTTGAGTCTGGGCATCTTAAGGATGCAACATCTGGTAAATCAACTGTTAAGTCTGGCTAAACAGGATGTCACAGAAGGTTTAACTGAGCCTGTACAATCCCTGTCTCTGAATCAAATGACAGTCGCCTGCATTGAGCAGTTGATCCAGCTGGCACTACAAAAAGAAATTGATTTAGGAGTAGAACAACAGCAAGAATTGTTGATTCAGGGCCAGGCCTCAACCCTACACTCGATTATTTATAACCTGATTGATAATGCAATTAAATACAGCCCAGAGCATGGCGTGATCAATGTATCGATATTGCAGCAAGGTCAACAGGCGATTCTACAGATAGAAGATAGTGGAGCAGGGATTGATCCAGCGCAATTTAACCAAATTCGTCAGAGATTCTATCGGGTTCATAACCATGCTGAAATTGGTAGTGGCTTAGGTTTATCAATTGTGGATAAAGCAACTGAACGTTTGGGCGGTACTTTAGAATTTTCAAAAAGTAGCAGCTTAGGTGGTCTGTGTGTACAAGTGAAATTTGCCTTGGTCGAAGCCTAAATAGATAGACTTTTGTCTTTTAGGTATTAAGGCTGTTTGATGCTAGCGAGCAAGGAAGCGTTTTTTTCAACTGGCATTTTGTGGCTAAATAAAACATAACCAATGATATTAATGCACCAAATCACCCAGCCAGTCCACAGGTTGTGACTCAGGAAATGTGACCCCCGCATCATTTGTGCCCAGCCCATAGCGAAGCCTAAGATCGCTGCAGCGATTAGAAAAAAATAAGCCCGCTGACGGTTTACAGTGCGATAAACAAAATAGCCTGTCATTAATGCAAAACCACTAGATGCATGTCCACCAGGAAAACAATGTCCAGCGGTAGCACTGAAATCCCATAAAAATCCATTAGATGTAGGTGTTACCATATCCCAAGGACAGGCATGAACTGACTGGGATTTGATAATTCCGATTATCCCAGTTGTAAGCACTACCATTATAAAGAAATAACCTAATTCCCAACGTCTCTTATGCCAAGATTGCCATTTTAGTGCGACCATCCAACCAATGAATAGCACTATATAAACTAGAATTAACAGATCTTTGATATAACGATGATTCAACTCTGCCAGTGCCCAATCTTGCCGGAGGGGAAATTGTCCCTGACCATCGATAAATGGATAGATTAGTTTTAAATCAATGACTCCACCCACATCAAAAAAATTCCAGAGAAGCAAAAAACTGAAACTCAGTAGCAATATTTGATTCAGTAAAAAACGAGATCGTTCGGACGACATTTTAAATATTCCATTCTTGTCGTTGTAGCAGAAATGAGATCAAAACGAATGACCGATTAAAATGATGCCCCAAGTTACGGTAATTAAACTGAGTGCGACAAACTGGGCGGCACTGCCCATATCCTTAGCATTTTTGGATAACTCATGCTGTTCTATGGAAATACGATCCACTACTGCCTCAATTGCTGAGTTAATCAGTTCAACAATCAGTGCTAGCAGGCACACAGCCACCATGAGTGCTTGCTCAGCTAGACTCTGTGATATCCAAAAACTAAGAGGAATCAAAATCAGGTTAATCAGCACGATCTGCCGAAAGGCTGCTTCAGTTCGGAAGGCTGTTTTAAGGCCGGCCGCGGAATAACGAGTAGCATTGAAAATACGTTGTGTTCCGGAAGTACCTTTGTAGAGTGAACGATCGGGGGACATAGAAGTGATTCAGTTAAGACGAGATTTGATTAATTTAAATTTTTAACCTTAAAACTC
>NZ_DFDO01000048.1:0-2752 GCF_002367915.1 Acinetobacter sp. UBA3025 | reverse complement strand
ATGTCATAGCGGTCCTGTTCTGTCGCTGTAAATTCTGACATCTGCTTAAAGAACAGGACCGCTATGACATCAACTGTAACCGTCTTTTAAGACTGACCAATGTACCGATTCCTCAATGCAAAGTTTTGGTGGCTTGCGGGCAATATGACAGCTTTACCTTGCCGCATGAGAATGCCAATTTTGCCCTGCAATGTCCAAACATGCAGTATGTGCAGATCGCTTCTGCAGATCATGTGCCTCAGTTACAGCGCCGTAAAGAAACCATGCATCTATTTGCAACTTTCTTGCGTGATGAGCCGGTTGATCAGCTCGAAGGTATTATCCCGTTCACCCGTGAACAGATGCAGCAGATCGAACGACGTGGTGAAGAGCGGATTACAGTTCAGGATCCACAGCGTTATTTAAGTCATCGCTATTCTGATCTGATACTCAAGGCAGAAATTATCGATATGAATTTCTTTGGGGTGTTGCTGGAATTAGAACCTGGATTAACTGATCAGGCAGCCGCGTATCCACGTGATCTGGCTTTACATCTGGAAGATGAAGAAGGCGAGTTTAAGATCGAATGTTTAATCTTCGAGCATGATGGCACTCAGTTACGTGCTTTGTTCAAGCATGGCAGTTTTGATGTAGCAGAGCGTTTACTACGTTTTGTCCAGAAAGAGAAAGCACTTCAACAGGCTGAAGTATTCGATGCAGTCATCTAAACAATAAAATTCATAAAAAAACAGCGTGATTAAACGCTGTTTTTTTTCACCGCATGAATCATCCAGACCAAATCGCCTAGATGTTCATCCTGTTCATAATGAGGATTCTGCTGTCGAGGTTCTGCAAAATAACGTTGTGGTTGTTCGACCTCCACCTGCATAAACCCAGCTTGCTGAAAAAACTGCTGTAGTTCTTGGGGTGATTTAAAATGAAAGGTGAATGCACTGCGTGACATGAATTTTAGCAGACGGCTACAAGCCCAGATAAAGCTTGCCAGTTTATTTTTGACTGGTTCAGGATAAATATCACTGAGATAATGCACTTCACTAAAGCCTTGACCATATTCGGTAATGCCTTTGAGTAAGGTAAACAGCATTTTTTGATCAAAGTAATTGATCAGGCCTTCACTAATAATAACGAGAGGTTGCTGCGGGTCAAAGACTTTAAAAATATTCGCCAGTTCTGCACTAAAAATATCGGCACTCAATACTTCCGGGGCATCCTGAT
Organism: Acinetobacter sp. UBA3025; assembly: GCF_002367915.1. Taxonomy (NCBI): domain Bacteria; kingdom Pseudomonadati; phylum Pseudomonadota; class Gammaproteobacteria; order Moraxellales; family Moraxellaceae; genus Acinetobacter; species Acinetobacter sp. UBA3025. The sequence continues at coordinate 1,537 of NZ_DFDO01000048.1, read as the reverse complement.
CAATCTGCTGCAAAGCATTGGTTTTGATCCTGGCCATATCGGGCAGATCCAATTCCCGATAATTAATCCCGGGAAATTTCTGTCTAAAGTTCCAGCTGCGTGGGGATAAGCCACTGGCAATTTCCAGTACCTGTAATTGAGGATATTCACTAATTAACTGACCTAGGTGTTCGTCAATCATTTGATGACGCTGTTTCAGGGTGGTGCGCATACTGCCGCCTACATGACGTTCAGCCCATGACTCCAGTGGATGAACCAGTTTAGCGAGAAATTTACCTTTAGAGGTGGCAAATACGGGATGTGAAATCCCCATTTTGTACCAGATATAGCCGGTATAATGTGCAGTAAAAGAAATATGGCGATGTTGCGAAAGAGATTCTGTCATGTCGTCCTGACCTTATTGTTGTTTTAATTCAATGCTGCTCATTAATATAGCAGTCTTTTCAACATGATAATAAAAAAGGAACACCTTGTCGTGTTCCTTTGTCGTATTCAGATCATTTAAAAATTACAGAACCTGATCTTTAAACTGGCTGATTTCATCACGGATCTGGCGCCACTCATCTCCAAGATTCAGTTCAGTGCTGATCTGAATCTCTGGAATTTTTCCGCGCATACGTTCCAGACGCTGCTGATTGGGCAGTGGCAGATCCTGAATGCCCTCAAGCGCAATACATTGTGCTGCGCGATCATTGCAGACCAATCCCATATCACAACCTGCTTTCAATGCCGCCTGAATACGGGCATCGGCACCGCCAGCCACACAGGCAGCCTGCATGCTTAAATCATCCGAGAACAGTACGCCGTCGAAGCCAAGTTCTTGACGTAACACTTTCTGAATCCAGAATTCTGAGAAACCGGCTGGATTTGGATCCACTTGGCTATAAATAACATGGGCAGGCATAAGTGCATCCAGTTTTGACTGTAACTGGATAAAGGTCTGCATATCTTTTTGCTGGATTTCTTCGTAGCTACGCATATCAATGGCTGCAGCTACATGCGAATCTGCTTTAACCGAACCATGTCCCGGGAAATGCTTACCAGTTGAAGCCATGCCAGCACGTTTCATACCTTTCAGGAAAGCACCAGCCAGTGGAATAATATCCTGAATATTTTTGGCGAAACTACGGTCGCCAATCACATCGCTAATATCATTTAAATCCAGCACAGGCGCAAAACTAAAGTCAATTCCGACAGCCAGTACTTCGGTGGCCATTAACCAGCCACATTTCTCGGCCAGTTCCAGCGCTTTTTCACGATTAGTCTGGTAAAGCTCACCAAATTTACCCATGGCAGGCAGTAGGGTAAAGCCCTGTTTCAGGCGCTGTACCCGGCCACCTTCCTGATCCACCGCAATCAGAATATCTGGACGGACCTGACGCATATGATCAGTCAAAGCGCGGACTTGGGCAGGAGATTCAATATTGCGACCGAATAAAATTACACCACCGACTTGTGGTGCACCCAAGAGTTCAATATCTTCTTGAGTAAGGGTAGTGCCTGCGATGTCGAGCATCAATGCGCCAATCATATGCGG
>NZ_DFDO01000262.1:0-7649 GCF_002367915.1 Acinetobacter sp. UBA3025 | reverse complement strand
AAAAAAGCAGCCCGAAGGCTGCTTGAAATTTATCTATATTTAAATTTTTTCAAGATTTGCCAGACAGCGGTGAATGGCTCCGCATCCCGGTACAAATGCTTTTACTCCTTTTTCCTCTTCCATGCGGCATGCCTCACTCACCAGCCTTTCTGCAACCCCGCGTCCACGGTTGGCCGGATGCACCACAATATTTTCCAGGGTTCGGCTTTCGCCTTGTCCCGTGCACCAGATGGCGCCGATGATTTTGGTGTTAAATTCTGCGGTATAAAGTAAGGTATACTGTGCAAGGTTTTGCTCTAGATGTTCAATGGCATCTGCCCCATCACTAAATTCAGGGCTAGTGTCATACAGTCGCTCAAGCTGGCTGCGCACTTCGTCGTTTTCTAGAGAAGTATAAGCATGTACGGTAATAGGCATTGATAAACCCTCCTGAGCAATCTAATATGCGGTGACGTCGTCACGGCGAAAATATTTTCTACATCAATCATTTTGACGTATTTGAGGAACGTGTCTATGACAGATCGTATCAGTGAAGTGGTAAGAAATACCAACGAAACCAAAATTCGAGTTCGTTTGAACCTCGATGGTACTGGTCAAGGCACTTTAAACACTGGTATTCCATTTTTAGATCATATGATTGATCAAATCAAGCGACATGGTCTGTTCGATATTGATATTCATTGTGACGGAGATTTGGAAATTGATGACCATCATACCGTAGAAGACTGTGGTATTACCTTAGGTCAAGCGTTCGCTCAGGCTTTGGGTGATAAAAAAGGCCTACGTCGTTATGGACACTTCTATGCGCCGCTTGATGAATCTTTAAGCCGTGTCGTGGTGGATCTGTCTGGCCGTCCGGGTCTGTTTATGGACATTCCATTTACCCGTGCCATGATTGGCCGTTTTGATGTAGACCTGTTCTCTGAGTTCTTCCAGGGCTTTGTCAACCACTCGCTGATGACTGTACACATTGATAACCTGAAAGGTAAAAACAGTCACCACCAGATCGAAAGTGTATTTAAGGCATTTGCCCGTGCACTACGTATGGCATGTGAAGTTGATCCACGTGCTGCGAATACTGTTGCTTCAACCAAAGGTACCTTGTAATGACCCGTATTGCCCTTCTTGACTATGGCATGGGAAACCTACACTCAGCAGCCAAAGCACTTGAACACGTCGGTGCAACGGTAGATGTGACTAATGATCCAAAACTGATTGCCCAAGCCGACAAAATCGTTTTTCCGGGTGTGGGTGCAATGCGTGACTGTATGCAAGGCATGCATGAAGCCGGAATTGATGAAGTCGTGCGTAATGCCGTGTTCAACAAACCGGTGTTGGCCATCTGTGTCGGCATGCAGGCCCTGATGCAACGCTCTGAAGAAAATGGCGGTGCTGATGCACTGGGTATTTTTGCAGGTGAAGTGAAACACTTCCCGGAAATGGCAGGTTTAAAAGTGCCGCATATGGGCTGGAACCAAGTACATCAGGCCGATCCAAGCCATCCAATGTGGAAAGACATTGCTCAGGATGCACGTTTCTATTTCGTGCACAGTTACTATGTGGAACCACAAGATCCAAGTATCGTGGCAGCGACCTGTAACTATGGTATTGATTTCTGTACTGCTCTGCATAAAGACAACCTGTTTGCGACTCAGTTCCATCCTGAAAAGAGCCATACTGCAGGCCTTCAATTGCTAAAAAACTTTGTGGATTGGAATATCTAATCCAATACATTTAAAAAGCTCGCATCATGCGGGCTTTTTTTATGGGCTACAGTTTAAAATTTTATTTTTGAAAAATAATTCACATCCAAGCTTCCTTCTCTAAGGTATGCTCTATTCAACCCGAATATTCATCAATGGAAGATGCTTTAATCATGGATACCCAGCTTAACGATATTCTGCCGAGTAAAGAGGCAATAGCAAATTTTCCACCTTTTCAAAATATCGCGCCTGAAAATATTGTGGTGATTAACAGCATTCAGCAATGTGAAGCTCTACGCGAAGAACTTGGGCAGATCGCAGTCTTTGGTCTGGACACTGAGTCTAAACCGACCTTCAAGGTTGGTGAAGTGTCCACTGGTCCGCATCTGATTCAGCTGGCCACTCTGGAAAAGGCCTACCTGTTTCAGATGAATACTGCCATTTGGGATTTTCTGAAACCGATTTTTGCCAATCGAGACCAGATTAAAGTTGGTTTTGGCCTGAAAAATGATGCGCATCTTTTCCGTAAAAGAGGCATTGAGCTGAACAGTGTGATTGAACTGTCAAAGTGCTTTGGTGCGTTCGGCATTAAAAATCCTCTTGGATTAAAAAATGCGATGGCTTTGCTATTTCAGGTGAATTTTCCTAAATCAAAACGGGTCACGACATCGAACTGGGCGAAAAAACATCTCAGTCAGGCACAGATTGAATATGCGGCTGCAGATGCCTATGCACCTTTACTGGTCTTTGAAGAATTGCTGCACCGTGGCTTGGGTCCCAAGGAAGTTCCCAATACTTCACTAAAATTGAAAATTCGCCCGCATTCAAAAATTTGAAGGAACAAAGGATAAGTTTTCTAGCGAAATATCATTTTGATATCAGGCTCCCTCAGGAGTATTGCAAAGAATAAAAAAAATTGAAGAATAAAATCCTGTTACTCCAGTATATCTTCAGACAGGTTTTCTTTTTTCATACCGTTTAAGAGTTAGAAATTTCGACTTTATTTGCTAAGATGAACTCACTGAAATTCATTCTAAAGATTGAGCAAGGAGCGAAAGCATGCTGATCATCCCTGCAATTGACCTGAAAGATGGCAAATGTGTCCGTTTAAAACAAGGTCGTATGGAAGACGATACCGTATTTTCTGACGATCCGGTGGCAACAGCACAGCATTGGGTAAATGAAGGCGCTCGCCGCTTGCATTTAGTAGATTTAAATGGTGCTTTCGCAGGTACACCGATTCATAAGCCAGTGGTAGAAGCCATTGCCAAATCACAGCCAGAATTGCCTATCCAGATTGGTGGCGGAATCCGCTCACTGGAAACCATTGAGCATTATCTGGAAGCAGGCGTATCTTTTGTGATTATTGGTACAAAAGCAGTGCAAAATCCTGAATTTGTAGAAGAAGCATGCAAAAAATTTGCAGGCCACATTATTGTGGGTATCGATGCCATGAATGGCATGGTGGCAACCGATGGCTGGGCGAATGTGACTGATGTAAAAGCGACTGATCTGGCGAAACGTTTCGCGGATGCTGGCGTATCTAGTATTGTTTATACGGATATTGCCCGTGACGGCATGATGCAGGGTGTCAATATCGAGCAAACCGTATATCTGGCACAATATTCAGGTCTGCCTGTGATTGCTTCAGGTGGCGTAACCAATATGGATGACGTGCGTAACCTGAAAGATCAGCCTGGTATTTTAGGTGCGATTACCGGTCGTGCGATCTATGAAGGCACTTTAAATCTACGTGAAGCACAATTATTGCTGGATGAACAAGAAGCGCTATAATAGCATCTGCTGAAAAAGAGGTCTGTGGACCTCTTTTTTTATTGTTCAATTTTTTTGATCTTCTCTCCCATGTCGACATCCGTTTCCCAAACTCCCTCTATCTGGAGAACGAAAGTTCCTCAACTTGCTCTGATCCTGATTACCATCATCTGGGGTGGCAGCTTTATCACTGTACAATATGGCCTGAATTTCAGTAGTCCGGTGATCTTTGTCGGATTACGCTTTGCAGCGGCGGCAATTGCCGTAACTCTGCTGTCGCTGAAGCACTTGAAAGGCATGACGCTTAAAGAAGTGGCAGCGGGTGCCATCATTGGGGCTGTGATTGCGATCGGTTATGGAACACAAACGGTGGGCTTGCAAACGATTAGTAGCAGTGAATCGGCCTTTTTGACTGCGCTATATGTTCCCTTAGTGCCTCTAATGCTGTGGCTGCTATTTCGTAAGAAACCACATTTTATGACCTGGGTCGGTGCCCTGTTTGCCTTTCTTGGCTTGGTCTTTTTAACCGGTAATGGCTTTGGTGCCATTCAGCTGAATTTTGGTCAGGCTTTGACTTTGCTCGGCTCGATTGCCATTGCACTTGAGATTATTTTTATCAGTCATTTTGCTCCGAAGGTGAATACCCGGCGTGTCACCGTGCTACAACTCATTTTTGCCTCGCTATTTTGTTTTCTGATGGCACCGATGCTGGGTGAATCTCAGTTACCTGACTTTCACTGGCATCTGGCAGGTATTTTGGTCGGTCTCGGTATTGCCAGTGCCTGTATTCAGCTGGTGATGAATTGGGCACAGGAAATGGTAGATCCCTCTCAAGCTGCGATCATTTATGCCGGTGAACCGATCTGGGCAAGTTTATTTGGACGTATGGCGGGAGAACGCTTACCTGCTTTAGCACTTATGGGAGGCTTAATGGTCGTACTTGGGGTAATTGCCAGCGAATGGAAACCAAAATTTTTCAGAAAAGAAAAAATAGAAGAGTTGAAGGAAGATCTTTCCTAAGCTTATGAGCTCCCCCTCTTAGAAAAGGGGGAGTTTTTTATCTAGAGAAATATAGCTAATCTTATTTGGTATACATCGGTCGATTGTCATTCAGACGCATAATGCCGCGAATCGCGCGATAGACAATCCAGATCCAGGAAACAAAGACTACAACCAGACAGAAAGTAGATGCACCAAAAGCGACGCCTGCAAACAGGTCCGGATCTTCATGGGTAAAGAACAGAAATAGGAATGGCACAAAGGCTACAATATTCCAGAACAGATACCACCAGAAACTGCGGATTTGCCAGGTGAAGTGGCTTTCAAAAATCGAGCCTCGTACATCCGAGCGCTTCACATAGTTAATAATCAGTGCAATCACTGCCAGCAAGCCACCACTAAAAATGGCCACAATATATAAGATATAAAGAATCAGGGTTAGCGTGCGATTTGAGTCTTTATCAATTGAATAGTTCATCTACGCTCCTGTGGTTGGTTCTAGATATTCAGGCTGTTAAAAGGAGAAATCAGCCATATAATCAAAATGATGTTAAAAGCTATAGTACAAAAATAAATTTGCCGGAAGGGTTGTTTTTGTGTTTTATGCCGTAATTTTTGCTGTGCCAGCCAAGCTGCCGGCCACCCTCCTAGAAATGCCACCAGATGCAGGGTATTTTCAGGAATACGGCGATTGCCCAATTGTGCTGCTTCCTTATCCTGGGCATACAGCCAGTAACTGAGAACATTCATCAGGCTTACCAGTAACAGGACCATTCCACTCAATAAGCCGGCTAAACTAAGTCCCGCCAGTACCAGAATATAGGCCACAGAAGCAACCTGCATCGGCTGCAGTTTTTCTGGCTGACTTCGGCCTGATGTTTTAGTTTTTGTTTTTGCCGTTTTGGTTTGCGATGCTTTCAGGTACATAACCTGCTGGGCACGATAACGTCCCTGCTCGTCCAGAATCACCAGATAATCCAGCGCACAACCAACAATCGGCCGTGGACCGGGACGGGCAAAATCCTTGATATGCAAAAACACGCGATCTTTGGCCGGATCATTAGGCTGAATAAAGCCATAGCCTTTGTCATCAAACCATTCCACTAAACGTCCCTGATCGCGCATTTTGCCTGTTCCTGTTTATTCTAAATTTAAGCTATCACGAATTTTAAACGTTCAATCAGCATGTTACGCATCTCTTCCGGATTTTTTTGCAGAATATCTTCACCGATGCGGCCTTCAGCCGCATTTTTCTGTGCCACTTGTAAACGCATCATCCAGAAACGGCCCGCAGCCATTGCCAAGTAAAGCTCCAGACATGATTTTTCATCCTCAGTCAATGGACGTACAGTTTCATAGGCTTTTAAAAAGGCATTGGCCTTTTCTTCATTTAAAGTAACTTCCGGATAATTGGTACAGAAGTCATTTAAAGTAATCGCGATATCAAACAGGAATTCATCTTTATTCAGTTCATAAAAGTCCAGAATTCCTTTCAGCTGATCACCCTCAAACAGGGTATTGTCACGGAACAGATCCGAATGGATAAAGCCACGTGGACGATCTGGATAAACTGCGGTTAAAGCTTCATACAGGCCCAGAAGTTTACCCAGTAAGACTTTATCTGCTGCGTTCAGACTCGGTTTAATTTCCTGCGCTACGTTATACCAGTAGGCATGGTCACGGACAAAGGCACGCTCAAGTTTAAAATCTTTCAGTGCGACATGCATTTTGGCCTGAGCAATGGCAATCGCTTCCGCCTGCGCAACGGTAGATGGCATCGGATGCTCGCCCATCATGCGTGGTGCAATTTGTGCCGGCTTATTTTTTAGCGTATGAATGGCTTTGCCTGAATGGGATAAAGGCACCGGTACGGCCAGACCTGCCTGCCCCAGATGCTGCAAGACCGGCACCAGTTCTCCGGCGGCCTGTTCATCCATATCTTCAAAAACGGTCAGCACATATTGCTGGTTTTCGCAGACCAGAAAATAGTTTGTATTCTGGATACCTCCTTGAATGGGAATCAGATCAATCACCTCAAGTCCATAGGGTGCTGCGAAATCCTGAACTTCCTTTAAAGTCAAAGTGGTATAAACCGACATAGAAAACCTGCGAAAAAACTTACATATTTTTGCTAGAATACCGTTTCCATCTACCAAGGTGTAGCGCTTGCGTGGGTGAGTTTCATAATCGGCTGTAATAATTGGAAAAATTTATGCTAGCTAAACGTATTATTCCTTGTCTGGACGTCGACAACGGTCGCGTAGTCAAGGGTGTTCAGTTCCTTGATATTCGTGATGCGGGTGACCCGGTAGAAGTGGCACGCCGTTATAATGAACAAGGTGCCGATGAAATTACTTTCCTTGATATTACCGCTACACATCATGGACGCGACACCACTTACCGTACCGTTGAGCGTATGGCTGAATCTGTATTCGTACCGCTTACCGTAGGCGGTGGCGTGCGTAAAGTCGAAGATATTCGTCTACTATTAAATGCAGGTGCGGATAAAGTCAGCATCAACTCGGCAGCCGTCTTCAACCCTGAGTTTGTACAGGAAGCCTCACAGCGTTTTGGCGCGCAATGTATCGTGGTAGCGATTGATGCCAAAAAAACTGGCGAGAATAAATGGGAAATCTTTACCCACGGCGGACGCAAACCGACTGGTATTGATGCCCTGGAATGGGCAGAGAAAATGGCCAGCTATGGCGCAGGCGAACTGTTAATTACCTCTATGGATGCCGATGGCACCAAAGCAGGTTATGACATTCCACTCATGCGTGCCATTAATGACCGTGTGACTGTACCGACGATTGCCTCTGGTGGCGTAGGCAATTTGCAGCATCTGGCTGACGGGATTATCCATGGTGGTGCCGATGCAGTACTTGCCGCCTCTATTTTCCACTTTGGCCAACATACCATTCCTGAAGCCAAGGCTTATCTAGCTGCTCAAGGCATTGAAATGCGTCTTTAAACGACAGCCTTCAAATGAAAAAGAGCGTGAATATCACGCTCTTTTTTTATGCATTATTCTTAGAAATCATTTAAATTCTGGACAAAAAAAAGGAGTCTTGCGACTCCTTATAAAACCAAGAATAGACTACAGCGCTTGGTGTCAACATAACCAGTAAAATCTAACCATAACTCAAGTATTCATAACAACCTGTCAGCGTTAGG
>NZ_DFDO01000269.1:0-3695 GCF_002367915.1 Acinetobacter sp. UBA3025 | reverse complement strand
GCCTATTTGCAACAGTGCCTGTAACTTTGATATTAAAGATTTATAATTTACGAAATTGTTCATTTTTATCCAATTGGGGAGTGAAAGAGTGAAAGGTCAAAAAGTAGGTTATGTCCGGGTGAGTTCAGTCGAGCAAAATACAGGACGTCAACTTGAGGGAATTGAAATCGACCGGATTTTTGTTGACCGAGCTTCGGGTAAAAATACCGACCGACCGAAATTTCAGGAAATGTTGAACTATGTCCGGGAAGGGGACAGGGTGATTTTACATTCCATGGATCGTTTTGCTCGAAGCTTAAAAGATTTAGTCACTGAAGTAGATAAACTGGTCAAACGAGGAATTGCCATCCAGTTCGTAAAAGAAAATATTACTTTCACTGCTCAATCTACCCCGATGGATAATTTGATGCTGCAATTGATGGGCGCTTTTGCACAGTTCGAACGTGAGATCATTTTAGAGCGTCAAAAAGAAGGAATAAAACTGGCCTCTGCTCAAGGAAAGTACAAAGGGCGTGTACATAAATTGAAACCTGAACAGGCTGAAGCTTTAAGACAAGAATGGAAGGAAGGAAAGTACCCTTCAAAAATGGCATTAGGCCAGGCATTTGGAATTAGTCGCCAGGCGGTATACCGCTATTTAAAAGCAAGTGAGTAACTCAATTAAAATGGAAAATATTCGAAATTTTCTTGAAGATAATCAAGTCAAAATCTACTTCTGTACCATCTTTATCGGAGTTATTTTTGGATTAACCATCAGTGGAGCGACGATTTTAGAAAGTTTGATTAACCCTGCACTGGCATTAATGTTATTTGCTACTTTTTTACAAGTACCTATTGCAGAAATTGGCAAGGCATTAAAAAATTTACGTTTTATTTCTGCATTACTTATTACTAACTTTATTGCCTTACCTTTAATTACGGCAGGTCTAATACAATTTTTACCTGAAAACCCACTTATTCGTTTAGCTGTACTTTTTGTTCTACTAGCACCGTGTATTGATTATGTGATTACTTTCACCCATGTTGGGAAAGGTAATGCAAGATTATTACTTGCGATGACACCTGTATTATTGCTTATCCAAATGATCTTACTATCAATTTATCTTGGTGTACTCCTCGGAGAAGAGGTAGCTCAGCTTGTTGAAATTGGTCCTTTTGTCCATGCGTTTGTATGGTTCATTGTTGCACCCTTAGCAATGGCAGCTATAGTTCAGTTCATTGGGAATAGAAATGAACAAGCAGAAAAAGTGGCTGAAAGCCTAAACTTATTTCCTGTACCTGCCACAGCCCTAGTTTTGTTTATCGTCCTAGCATCAGTTATGCCTCAAATTGGGCTTGCAAAAAGTGCAGCTCTTCAAGCTTTACCAATTTATATTTCTTTTACCATTATTGCTCCATTCGTGGGTTGGATAATTGCTCGTATTTTTCGATTAGAATCTGGCTCTGCTAGTGCTGTGTCCTTTTCAGCATCATATAGAAATTCATTTGTTATTCTTCCATTAGCTTTTGCAATTCCGGGAAGTATGCCCATAATTCCTGCTGTAATCTTGACTCAGACTATCGTTGAACTATGCTTTTTACCAATCTATATTCGTCTGATACCTCGACTATTCAAAACCTAGAGATTTAAACATTTAAGTAGTTGTTATAGTTAGATAAAAGTATTCAGAAGCCCACGCTTACATCGAGTAATTTAATAAAGGGGGGGGAGCTAGCTCCCCCCCTCTTTTATTCATTTGCTAATTAAAACTTACTCGCAACTTGATATGTGATGAATGAAAAGATGTAGGCTAATGCAAACAAATAAGTTGCCATAACGACAGGCTGTTTCCAGCTACCTGTTTCTCGTCTAATTGTTGCTAACGTGGCAAGACAATGTGGAGCAAAAATAAACCATACCAATAATGATAAACCTGTGGCTAACCCCCATCCATCCGGGCCTGAAATTTGACTTAACAGACTTTGAGTTACTGTATCTTCATCACCTGACATCGCATAAATCACCCCAAGAGCAGCAATTACAACTTCCCTTGCTGCCATAGCAGGAATGAGTGCAATACATATTTCCCATGTAAACCCAATAGGCGCAAATATAGGATGAATTAAATGCCCTAACTGACCAGCTAAACTATAGTTAATGGCCGGCATGCTTGCATTATCTGGTGGTTGAGGGAACGTGACTAGCACCCATAACAAGATAGACAGTGCGACGATAATGCCACCAACTCGTTTTAAGAAAATAGTTGCCCTATCATATAAGCCTAATGCAATATTTCTAATATCTGGAATTCGGTATGTGGGAAGTTCAAAAATAAAAATACTTTCAGTTTTATCTTTTCGAACCAATTTCAGAAACACTGAAACTAATAACGCTGAGACTATTCCCGACATATAAAGACCAAAAAGGACTAATCCTTGCAGACTTAACCAGCCGTAGATTAATTGGTTCGGAATAAATGCCGCGATCAATAAAGCATATACTGGCAATCTTGCTGAACAGGTCATCAAGGGTGCAATCATAATTGTTGCTAATCGGTCCCGTTCAGAGCTGATACTTCTGGTTGCCATAATTCCGGGAATGGCACAAGCAAAACTGGATAGCAGAGGAATAAATGAACGGCCGCTAAGCCCGGCTTTAGACATTAATTTATCTAAAAGAAATGCTGCCCGGGGTAAATAGCCTGACTCTTCAAGCATTAAAATGAAGAAGAATAAAATCAAAATCTGAGGCATATATGCAAGCACGCTACCTGCACCAGCAATTACCCCATCCACAACCAAGCTTTTTAATAGAGGATGTTGGATTAGTGGTCCAATAAAATCACTGAGCCATGCGACAAAATTTTCAATGAATTCAATAAAAGGCGTTGCCCATATAAATACCGCCTGGAACATCACAAACATGGTTAAAGTTAAGATTACTAAACCCAATACAGGATGTAGAAAAATTTTATCTAGAAATGCGGTTCTTTTATCACCACTGTCATTATTTAAAATAACTTGTTTGGTGATTTGTTTGACCTGTTCAAAATGACTTAATTCAGAATGATAAGGAGTAATAAAAAGATTTTTTTGATCTAATTGATTAATTAAATCTTGAATTCCTTTTGTTTTAACTGCGACAGCTTCAACTACAGGGATACCTAACAGTTGAGACAGTTTATCCTTATCAATGGAAATACCACGCTTTTTGACCTCATCCATCATATTTAATACAAGAATCATAGGGCGATTTAGAGCACGAACTTCGAGAACCAAGCTCAAATGTAAGCTTAAATTTGTGGCATCTACAACGCATATAAAAATATCGGGTAGAATTTCACCTTTTAGCTCGCCCAAACAAACTGCCCTGGTGACTTCTTCATCTAAACTACTAGGTTTTAAACTGTAAGTTCCGGGTAAGTCCAATACTCGTATTGCATCACCAGAAGGTAATTTAAAAGAACCTTCTTTTCTTTCTACGGTAACCCCAGCATAGTTGGCAACTTTTTGTCGCGTACCAGTAAGCGTATTAAATAAAGAGGTTTTTCCGCAATTTGGATTACCGACTAATGCAATGTTCTTAATCTTCATTGGATACTAACTCTACAAAAATTCTTTCAGCTTCATTCTTTCTTAATGCGAATCTTGAAGTTTCAATTTGAACTAAAACAGGATCTCCGCCAAAAACACCTTTAGTGAGTACTTGTAGAGTT
>NZ_DFDO01000228.1:3177-7487 GCF_002367915.1 Acinetobacter sp. UBA3025 | reverse complement strand
AAAAACGCGCATAAAGCGCGTTTTTTTATGAGATTAGAATTAACTCCAAGGGCTGGTTTGATCAATATCACTTGTTTTACTGAAGCCACTGAGCAGTGAGCTAAATTCAAACTTCGGCAGGGAACTACCACTTGAGATATTGGTAATAGTTTCTTTAATGGTTGGGAGGATTTCAGTAATGCTGATATTCGTAGCCGTATCAGTATTACTAATGCCGGAAATCAATTCGCTAAGATCAGGCAGTTGTAGGGACGAGTTGTTACCGACTAAATTGCCAAGACTATCCGTGAATGCATCCAAACCTAAACCCTCTAAGCTTGGCACGCCAGAACCGAGTGACCCGAGCAGGTCGCCAATTTCAGGAAACTGAACACCATCCAGAAGATCCGAGAATTGACCTTCGCTATCAATCAGCGCAATCACTGGTTTTAGTGCTGTAATCACATTGTTGAGGTCGCTGGATAAGGTGAGCAGTAATGGGTTATTCACAAAATCCAGCACCACTTGTACGCCATTCAAGACATCGTAAAGAGAATTCACGACTTCTGCCTGATCAGCGTCAAGAACGTCACTATTCGCTAATAGATTCAACAGTGGATTGATGCCTTTTAGTACATCCGCGATGGTGTCTGGCACATTACCTGAACCTGCAGAACTGATTGCAGATACCAATGTAGTCACACTACCAACCACTGTTGGTAAAACTTGGGTAAGTTGATCCATATCAATGGATGAGTTACCTGTATCAATCGATGCAAGCAGTGGCATCAGGCTTTGCGTTACAGTTTGCGCAATGGTGCCCGTATCGATATTGCCTGAATTGCTGATTAGACCACTGAGCAAATTGGTAATAGCACCGATATCAAGGTCACTGCTTGCATTGCTCATTAGGTTACTGGCTAACAGATTGACTGAACTGGTATCTAAACTACCTGTTGAGCCACCGATCAATCCGCTGACTAGGTCAACAATTGCACCGATGTCGAGATCACTAGCGGTATTGCCACTGATAAGACCAACGACTAGGTTGGCAATTTTACCAATATCAACATCGCCAAGTCCGCCAGAACCACCAATTAAACCACTAACCAGTTCAACAATTTGTGCGATATCAATATTGCTACCTTGAATGAGACCACTGACGATACCGACGATGGCACCAATGTCTGTTCCACCAAGACCACCAGTACCTCCAATCAGGCCACTCAGCAGTTAAGTGATTTGGGTAAGATCAAGGTCGCCACCTTGCAATAAGTTGCTGGCCAGTTCAGCAATTTTACCGAGGTCTACATTGCTAGTACTGCCACCCATTAATCCGCTGACCAATTTGATAACTGCATTTAAATCCAGGGTTGATGTATTACCACCCATTAAACTGCCAAGCAGATTGCTGATTGAACCTATGTCAAAACCGCCACCATTGGCTTTCGTTAATTGGCTAATTAAACTGTTGATATCAAGTTTAGAAGCATTTGAGCCTGTAAATTGGCTAATTAAATCAGTGAGGGAACTGGAATTTAAACTTTTGCCAGAAAGCAGGCTGTTTAAGAGAGAATCTAGGGAAGGGGTAGAGGGGGTAGAACCTGTAATAGAACCAATAATGCCAGAAAGACTGCCACCCAATAAACCACCAAGTAAACTCGTATTTTGTGTCTCTGTCGTGAGCACTGGACTGAGTTTAGTTTTAATTGAACTAAGAATACTAAAAGCCATAATCGTTCCTTGCGAATTTTTATCTTGTTATGTTTGTTGTGTGTTTTAGATAAACCGCTCAATTCTTATTCAATTTCTATACAAGTGTAAATCTAAGTTGGATTAATCATGCTTTGAAAATCCAGTTATCAGCGTCATAGTATTTATTCATAAATAGTTTAGTGATAAATAAGAATGATTTATTTAAAAAGAGACGTTTATCGAAAATTCGTTTTATACGACGAATGACCATAAACATGGTTTAAAACTGGTCATTGAGATGGGTCTGGCATTTTTTTTCAAATAACTGGTAATTTACGAAAAAAATCACAATACTAAGAGTTAAATGATGATGTATTTAAATAAAATGGCAAGAGATTAGAGATGGAATTAGATCGTTTTGATAAGCACATTCTTGAAATTTTGACCCATGAAGATGTCAATCTGAATGAACTCTCGGAGAGAGTAAATTTATCTGTGAGTTCGGTACACCGCAGGATCAAGCATTTGATCGATCATAATATTATCAGTGGCTTGAAGCGCGAGATTAATTATCAAAAATTGGGCTTTAGCCTGCATGTGCTGTTGCAGGTTTCCTTAAGCAAGCATGATAGCGATACTTTTGCCAAATTTTTAGAAGAATTAGAAAATATTCCGGAAGTCATTAACGCTTTCCTGGTGACAGGACAGTCTGCGGATTTTATTGTCGAAGTTGTGGCACGTGATATGGAAAATTATAGTCAGATTCTATTAAGCCGAATAGGCAAGATCGAGCATGTCGTAGCACTGCATTCCAGCTTTGTGATCAAGGAATATAATGTTTTTAACTGTAGTGGTCTTTTAAATAAGGTTTAAAATTCCAGGCTTTTTAGCGCATATAAAAAACGCACCCGAAGGTGCGTTTTAATCTCATAGAAGATTAGGCATCGAGTTGCGCTAAAACTTCATCAGAGAATTCAACGTTGGTATAAACGTTTTGAACATCATCCAGATCTTCAAGCATATCAATCATTTTCATGATTTTTTTCGCTTGGTCGATATCTGTGATTTCAGCTTTGGTAGATGGGCTCATCACCACTTCAGCGTTATCAGATTTTAAACCTGCAGCAGCTAAAGCATCTTGTACTGTACCGAAGCTTTCAGGCGTAGTGATCACCAGGATTTCATCTTCATCCACTTCAATGTCTTCAGCACCCGCTTCAAGTGCTACTTCCATGATTTGATCTTCTAAAGACACATCTTCAAAAGTAATTTCGCCACGTTTAGTGAATAGGAAGGATACTGAACCGTTGGTACCGAGGTTACCATCAGTTTTAGTAAAGCAGTGACGTACATCAGGAACCGTACGGTTCAGGTTATCTGTCATGGTTTCAACAATAACCGCAACGCCGCCTACGCCATAACCTTCATATGTTACTTCTTTAAGATCGTCGTTATCTTCACCACCGGCACCACGCTGAATCGCGCGATTGATCACATCACGTGTCATGTTTACAGATAATGCTTTTTCTACAACAGCACGTAGACGAGGATTACTACCCGCATCAGCGCCACCGAGTTTGGCAGCAGTTGTTAATTCACGAATGTATTTGGTAAACAACTTACCACGACTGGCATCTTGTTTTGCTTTACGATGCTTAATATTGGCCCACTTGGAATGACCCGCCATGCGAAATATGCTCCTTGTAGATTGGCTGTATGCCTATCGAATTGCGCCGATTCTACCATAAGCTCTTTTTTTGAAAAAAGAGTCTGGATTTGAGATTTAATGATAATGCCAAAAAAATAGGCAATAAAATAGAAAGGCAAAGCAATAAATGTAAATAAAAACTTAAGAAAATGTTTGCTGAGAAAATGCCTAAATAATAAAAGGGCAGGTGAAACATTATTCTCAAACCCTTTTATGGAAAGTTTATTCCGGGATAATGATATCCAGACCAACATTCTCTTTATAGAGCTGCTTGATTAAAGCCAGATCATGCGCGAGATCAGTCGGGTAGATTTTGCCAAAAATCCCGCCTTGCTTGGTCTTGGAATTGGCGTACATAAGCACAATTGGCACATTGGCAGCTTTGGCAATATGCCAGAAACCGGTACGGATCGGTTTACGCGCTTCACCATTTTTGGCACGGGTGGCTTCAGGTGCGATCACCAGATTGAATTTTTCATTATTCTGAAAATGTTCAACCATTACGCTTACAATATCTTTATTGGCTTTACGGTCGACCGCGATACCACCCATGGCTTCCAGAATTGGTTTCATTGGACCTTTGAACAGTTCTTTCTTGATCAGGGTATGAATTTTGATGTCATACATTTTAAAGAGTGCCAAAGATAGAACTGCATCCATCATGGATGTATGTTCAAATCCGACAATGACCTGTTTATCTTCGAGCACATCAGGTTCGACATGATATTGCCAACCGGCAAGTTTAAATGCAGATTCGCCAATAAATTTGTTGAGCATAAATAGAAAGAAATAAGAGCTAACGGTATAAACTGCATAATTTCTTCCTGTTCTTATTCACAGTCAATAGGCTTTATTTCAAATTCATTAATAATATGAAAAATCCAAGATCAAAAAAGTATATTCAATAGTTTTTTAAGACCTGAAAGAT
>NZ_DFDO01000228.1:2370-3057 GCF_002367915.1 Acinetobacter sp. UBA3025 | reverse complement strand
TTTTTAAGACCTGAAAGATATAAATAAATACTTAATAATCATTAGCATATATCATCTTATATAAAATAAGTCTTAAAATGATGAAAAAATGACTATCCAGCACAAATTTTAGTTATTAGACTTTTGTCGAAGAAAAGAAGAAATTGTATCTTTTCTATTTTCTGGTCTTTTTCTCTCTGATATTGAAACCTATGACGTATATTACAGCTTTCATGTTCTCAATGCTTCTTTTAGCACTGGTTATTGTATGGTCTTTAATCGAAATTTATATGGATTTACGTAAAGACGAGAAATTGGAATCGGAATTTTAGTCTTTATAACTTTTTAAAGAATATCTTCAGGGATTGTATTTCTATACATAATAGTTGGTATTTTTATTGGTTATGATTGTATTGAGACGTAAAAGCGATCAATTTATTAATTTGATATTCGAATAATTAGCACAGCTCTCTTTATTTTAAATAGAAAATATAGATGTCATATGAGGCTTTTGCTAGCTCAACTTAGACTGAAGTCTTAAATCCTAAACAGAACAGTTATTAAAGATAAAAAATGATTGCTGGCTAAGTGTGCAAGCAGCAAGAAAAGTACTTGTTTTTTGATCTAATCTTGGCTAGTATTCAATGCGCCTGAACTAGTTGAAATATAACAAATTCAGCCTATATAGGGCCTATAGCTCAGTTGGTT
>NZ_DFDO01000228.1:0-2232 GCF_002367915.1 Acinetobacter sp. UBA3025 | reverse complement strand
TAGCTCAGTTGGTTAGAGCAGCGGACTCATAATCCGTTGGTCGACAGTTCAAGTCTGTCTGGGCCCACCAAATTCATGTATTTATATAGTAAAATACATACTTAAACCCTTAATTCTAAAAGAGTTAAGGGTTTTTTAATGTCTTAAGAATACTCAGGTGTACTCGTATAAAAACACCCTATTTGTATCCTGGCTTGTATCCTGTATAAAAAATAGAACTCAGGATACAGGAGCCTAGTTTAATCTAGGAAAATCAAAATTTTATGGCTAAATCTAAATTACTCACAGATACCCAATATGCAGCGTTAAAAGCACAAGAATCTGAGTACAGAGTTTCCGATGTTTCAGGTCTGTATTTAAAAGTTGGTGTAACAGGTAAAAAGTCATGGCAGTTAAGATTTAAGAGTACAGTTGGTAAGTGGACATGGCTTGGGTTAGGAAGTTACCCCGTAATCTCAGTCAAAGAAGCACGATCATTGGCGATTAAATATCAAAATGGTGAAATTATTTTAAAAACTAAAAATGAGAAGTTATTGGAGGCGAAACAACAAGAGAATATGTTGTTTGGTAATTTACTGATTAAATGGATGAATACGAAAAAAGGTGTATGGACTGATAAAACTTTTAAGAAAGAATATCAGTCTATAGAAAGGCATATATTGCCAGTATTTGGTCAACGTCTATCTAAAGAAATTTCTGCGTCTGAGTGGAAAGAATTTTTCAGAAAAAAACAATTAAATGAAGGGATATTTAATCGTCTTGAAAAATTAATTTCGTATTGTCGTAATGCGTATGATTATGCAATTGATGATAATTTAATCAGCTACAACCCTCTTGCAAGAGTACGAAAAGGCCTAGCAAATCATACTGCAGGTTCAATGAAACATGTCGTAATGGATGAACTTCCAGACCTTGTTAATGCAATCCGTAATTATCGCTCTGAAACTACTAGTATTGGACTCGAATTGCTAGTAGTGCTATTTCCTAGGCCTGGTGAGTTAAGAGCCGCACGTTGGGATCAATTTGATTTTGAAACAAGCGTATGGCTTAGACCTGCAGATATTATGAAAAGGAGAATAGCTCATGCGATACCGTTACCAAAGCAAGCAATTAAATTATTGCTTCGATTAAAAGAGATTTCAGGGGATGGCAATGAATATTTGTTTCCATCAAGAAGTAATTCAAATGAAAAATTTATATCTGACGTGACCTTCAATTCAGCATTGAAACGAATGGGGTATGCGGGGAAGCAAGATCCTCATGGATTTCGGCACATTGCGAGTACCTATTTGAATGATGTTTTTAGCGACAAAGAGCAAGTGATTGAATCAGCATTGTCTCATCAAAAGTCAGGTGTGAAGGGTGCCTATGATAAAGGTGCTCACTTAAGGGAAAGGGTGGATATTATGCAATTTTGGGCTGACCACTTGGATTCGATCTGCGGCGAAAGAATATTTGATTAGCGTGTTCTTGTTATAATTTTAAAAGCCGAAACGTTATTTTCGGCTTTTTTTTGCCAAATAGGACGGTTGAAGATGTCATTTTTCTAATGTGTGTATATTAATTAGTTTTGATAGGTGTAATAACTTTATGAAACCTTTACTAAATCCCCATAGGAACATAAATCCAACTTTAATCAAACTTCGTGAAGAAAATGTATGGCGTTGTTCAAGTAGTTTAGTATGTGAAATTTTAGAAATTAATCGTCAGCAACTCATCAAACTTCTAAATGCCTTTCCTAATTTTCCAAAACCCATGAGAGATCGAGAGACTCGACAAGCAGTGATGTACTTTGATGTTGATGAGATTTTTCAGTGGTGCATAAATGAATTTCATTCTGATTTTTGAGCAAAATTGAACGAATCGAGACGGTTGGAAAAATATTTTTTTTAGTTTGCTATGATTTTTTCTTTTTTTGAAAAAATACTTATGTTGGAAATGAATATACCACAATCAACTGTAATTCAAGCAAGTGAACCGTTCGCTTTAAAGTTTAATGATGTAGCAAAAAAATTAGGATTATCGAGGACGGGACTAAACTTTTTGATCGCAAAGAATCCCGATTTTCCAAGACCTTTTAAGCTGTCAGATGGTGAAAAAGCGCATAACTACTTTGATTATATGGAGGTGTTAAATTGGTATGAAATACAGAAAAATAATAGATCTTCTGTTAGTAATAAAAAATAAAGTGGTTTATATAGGAACGTTTAGATAATGGAGCAAGGTTAGAGA
>NZ_DFDO01000203.1:0-4868 GCF_002367915.1 Acinetobacter sp. UBA3025 | reverse complement strand
GGCGGTTTCTTCCCGAATGGTTTTGAAGGCTTATTCTATATGCTGGCCTTCCTGATGTTTGCCTTCGGTGGGATTGAACTGATCGGGATGGCGGCAGCAGAAGCTGAAAATCCAGAAAAAACCATTCCAAAAGCGATTAATCAGGTCGTATTCCGTATTCTGGTATTCTATGTAGGTGCATTGACCATTCTATTGTCTTTAGTGCCTTGGAACCAGTTAGAGCTTGGCGGCCTAGATAAAAGCCCGTTTGTGATGATCTTCAGCCAGCTGGGCATTGACTGGGCAGCACATTTACTGAACTTCATCATCCTGACAGCGGCACTCTCTGTTTATAACAGTGGTATGTATGCCAATAGCCGTATGCTTTATGGTCTGGCACAGCAAGGTAATGCCCCTAAAATCTTCAAGACTGTGAACAAGCAAGGGGTGCCAATTCCTGCAGTTCTGTTCTCTGCCCTGCTGATTTTCGGCTGTGTACTTCTAAACTACTTTGTTCCTGAAGATGCCTTAAGTCACCTGATTTATGTGGTGGTAAGTGCATTGGTACTGAACTGGGCTATGATTAGCTTGACCCACTTCAAGTTTATGCAAAGCATGAAGCAGTTAGGACAAAAGACCAGTTTCCCTGCATTGTGGTCACCTGCAAGTAATATTCTGGTTTTAGCTTTCATTGCAACCATTCTTTACATCATGTGGACACAAGGCTTTAAAGAATCAGTACTGATGCTTCCGATCTGGGTAGTGATCATGTTTATTCTGTTTAAGGCACTGCGCCCTAAGAATTAATCAAAAAATCTTTTAATCGATGATTTTTAAAGTTATTGCTGCGGCAATAACTTTTTTTTTGCATTTTTTACAGTACAATAGCCTTCTTTTCGCGCCCTTAGCTTAACTGGATAGAGCAGTTGCCTCCTAAGCGACCGACGTGGGTTCGAGTCCCGCAGGGCGCACCACCCTTTCAAAATGTGATCTATACTTCAAAAAATTAGCGTTAATCTTCATATTTTTAGAATATTTTTTATACAAAAAATCATTTTTTCTCCATTATTTTATTTCTTTTACTTTCAAATACTTATTTCAAAATAAGGCTATTTTTTGGTGTAAAAACTCTATTTTGATGCTTTTTTAGACTAATTAGTTTTTTCTAGAGCATTTACTCTTATTTTAATTGTGCTATTTTTGTCACATGGAGTAACAAATGATTGCGGATAAATACCCGAAATCTCCAAGAATTTAATAAGTGCAAACAACAACGCTAGATATAAATTTGTACCTCAAGGAAAGACGTAAATGAAATTAAAAACATTAACTACTGCAATGATTCTTGCAACTGTACCTATGACAGGCGCATTTGCAGCAGCACTAGATCGTTCAGGCCAATCTATTGCAGCCTTCCTACAACCTGGTAACTATTTTGAAGCAGGTATTTCTGTTTTAGATCCATCTGTATCTGGTAAAGCTAATGCAGGTTATACACCTAACGCTGCTATTCCTGCAGCTTTAGCTGGTCTTGAGAATACCTCTCTATCAGACATGGGCGAAGATTATTACTTCCCAAGTGCAGCATTAAAGTTTCAAGTAGCTGATAAATTATCAGTGGGTCTTTTATACGATCAACCTTTTGGTGCTGATGCAGCCTATTCAGTTGGTGATGCTGGAGCAAACCCAGCATTAGCAGGCTTGGGGCTTCCAGCTGCATTATTTGCTGGACAGGGCTTATTCCATGATGGCCAAGAAGCAACTGAAGTAGAAGTTACAACCGAAAATTTAACGTTCCTATTAGGTTTCCAACCAACTGAAAACTGGAATCTATATGGTGGTGCGGTATACCAGACCGTTAAAGGGAATGTTCAACTACGTGGTACCGCATACGGTTCTACTATTGCATTAGGCCAATATAATGCAGATATGAAGGAAGATTCTGCAGTAGGCTGGATTGCAGGTTTAGCTTACCAAATTCCTGAAATCGCATTAAAAGCATCTTTAACGTATCGCTCTGAAATTGATCACGAAGCAGCAACGAATGAATATGGTACAAGCTTAATTTTAACTGGTTTAGTTCCTGGACCAGGTGCGGTATATAACGAAAACACTACTACCAAAATTACAACTCCACAATCTGTAAACCTTGATTTCCAAACTGGTATCATGGCTGACACAGTCGCTTTTGCTAATGTGCGCTGGGTAAACTGGGAAGATTTTTCAATTCGTCCTGAACAGTTTGGTACAGTTTCAGAAGCTTTAGGTGCCGCAGGCTTAACCCCAGATAATCCAAATGGTTTTGACTTAGTGGGTTATACAGATGATCAATGGTCAGCTACTGTAGGTGTAGGCCGTAAATTTAATGAAAAATGGGCAGGTAATGTCTCTGTAGGTTGGGATTCAGGTGCAGGCAACCCTGTTTCAACTTTAGGTCCAACTGAAGGTTACTGGAACGTTGGCCTAGGTCTACAATTCTCACCTGCTGCAAACTACTTTATCGCTGGTGGTGTGAAGTACTTCTGGTTAGGTGATACTAAAGCTCAACCTGCATCAATGTTTGGTACAGGAAACTCTGTGGCACAATTTGAAGATAACCATGCTTTAGGTTATGGCTTAAAAATGGGCTATCGCTTCTAATTCCTGTTAGTTAATAAAAACCACCTTCGGGTGGTTTTTATTGTCTCATTTATATTTTTATACACCCGTATACTATTCGATGCTTTTATCACCAATCAAATTTTGCCTAAATTTTGTTTTTAATATATTTTGATAAAAATTATTATTTGTTTATTTTCATTAAGTTAATCAAAAAAATATAGTATAAATACTCTAAGCAATCATTTTTTATAACCGCCATAGTTCATTTCTTGGACGAAGTGGAGCATTTACTCTTTTTAAATTTGTGTTACTTTTCCACAACTTTTATTAATATTTATGCAACATTGTCAAGGATGAGCCATGAAACTTAAGCCAATCTCTATCGCTATTCTTCTTTCTAGCCTGCCTACTTCTCTCGTGTTCGCTGCCGGTTTAGACCGTTCAGGCCAGTCTATTCAGGCTTTTTTACAACCTGGTAACTATGCAGAAGCAGGAATTTCTGTTCTTGATCCAACTGTGAAAGGGACATCTAAAGTATCTGCTTTTGAAGGTGAAAAAATTAACGACATGGGGGAAGATTACTATTTCCCCTCTGCTGCAATTAAAGTTCAAGCAACAGACAAAATTTCTTTAGGCTTGATCTATGATCAACCTTTTGGAGCAGATGCAACATACGCTGAAACTGCTGGTTCTTTTGGTAATGGTGTAGAAGGTACATCAGTTGATGTTGACACACATAATTTAACTGCCCTCATTGGTTATCAACCTACAGAAAACTGGAATTTCTATGCTGGTCCAGTGTGGCAAACTGTTGAGGCTGATATTAAATTACGGGGGGGTGCTTATTCTTTATTAAGTGGCTATAACATTCAGCTTAAACAAGAAGAAGCCTTTGGATGGCTTGCTGGATTTGCTTATCAAATTCCTGAAATTGCATTAAAAGCTTCTGTTACCTATCGTTCAGAAATTAAGCATAAAGCAAAATCTTCTGAACAGTCTGATTTAGCTCTTTTAGGACAACAACTTCCTGATGCAGGTCATCCTTTAAGTCCAGCAAAACCATTATTGACGACTTTAGGTGAAAGAGAAAGCACTGTTGAGGCGGTTACACCTCAGTCGGTAAATATTGATCTACAGTCAGGTATCGCTCAAAATACTATTGCTTTTGCAAATCTTCGTTGGGTTCATTGGGACCAATTTGCTGTGACACCATCTTTACTCGCTCAAGCTTCAGCCTTGGCAAAAGGAAAAGCACAAAATCTGATCGATTACTCTAATGATCAATGGTCAGCAACAGTCGGTGTAGGTCGCAAATTCAATAATAAATGGTCAGGTTCAGCTTCTGTAGGGTATGACTCAGGTGCAGGCAACCCTGTAACGACTTTAGGTCCAACTGAAGGTTACTGGAATGTAGGCTTAGGTGCTCAATATAGCCCTGCTGAGAACTACTTTATTCAGGCTGGTGTAAAATATTTCTGGTTAGGCGATGCCCAAGCACAAACTGGCGGTACTATTGTAGGTGATTTTGAAGACAACCATGCCATGGGTTATGGCCTAAAAATCGGCTACCGTTTCTAAATAATATAGAGTTTAGCTCTAATAAAAAAAGGCACCTTTTGGCGCCTTTTTTTAATTTCAAACTTAAAAATTAAGCCGGAATATTACGTACCGATGCATTACGGATTGCTTCTTTCAATGCGTCATAACCATGAATTGGCGGGAATTGCGGGAATTCTGCAATCACATTCTCTGGCGCATCGAACAGGAAGCCATGATCTGCTTCACCCAGCATTGTGGTATCGTTATATGAGTCACCGGCTGCAATCACACGAAAATTCAGACCGTGTAATGCTTTTACTGCCTGACGTTTCTGATCTGGCTGGCGAAGTTTATAAGCAGTGATCATGCCCTCTTCATCAGTTTCCAGCTTATGACAGAAAATCGTTGGCCAGCCTAGTTGCTTCATTAGAGGATGAGCAAATTCATAGAAAGTATCAGATAGAATAATCAGCTGAAAATGAGTACTTACCCATTCTACAAATTCTATGGCGCCTTCAAATGGTCCCATATCCGCAATCACAGCCTGGATATCATTTAGACCCAAACCATGCTGTTTTAAAATATTCAAACGCTGGGTCATCAACACATCATAGTCAGGAATATCACGTGTCGTTGCTTCGAGCTCTTTAATACCTGTTTTTTTAGCAAAATTGATCCAGATTTCTGGAACCAAAACGCCCTCTAGATCTAGACATACGACTTCCATGAAGCATCCGATCGGAAGAGCG
>NZ_DFDO01000206.1:0-10858 GCF_002367915.1 Acinetobacter sp. UBA3025 | reverse complement strand
AATCAACACGGGCATTGCGCTCATTACGATACATCTTTTGAATATATTGCCCTAATGGCAACTCAGCCAGATGACTTTGATATTCCCGGTATTCATCCGACATCGATTCAAAGCTTTCCCTCTCCCACGGCGTTCCCGGAATAGCCAATAGAGGGGCCAGAATCGAACAGACAGCAATATCGGCCAGAGAGAAACGCGAACCGACGAGATAAGGTCCTTCTTTTTCCATACGGATCTGATTAAGCTGCTCAACCGAATCCTTGATAAATTGTTTGGACTGTTCCAGTGTTTCTTCAGTTAAGGCATAACCCTTGGTTAAAATGGTTTTTAGCAATGGCTTGGAGAATTTTTCAAACTGGCGCAGATAGCCTTTTTCTCCAATCAGAATATCCATCGATTCATGGTCATGCGATAAAGCCTGAGCCAGCATCCAGCGACGCACATGGCGGCCTAATTCCTGGGTGATTTCATCAATATCTAATGCCTGCTGACGCAAGCTTGCTTCTGCAGGTAGCAGACGGTGTTCAGGATATTGCTCATCCAGATATAGAGCGATTTTGGTCGAGTCCGCAATCCACTGTTCCCGATCACGCAGAATCGGTAGACGGTTTTGTCCAGTTTTCAGGCGGGCAAAGGCACGATGGGCACCCGGCATCAGATTTTGCGCAACATATTCCAGCTCTTTGTAATCCAGCATCCAGCGTGCCTTTTCACAAAAATGAGAAAGTGGAAACTGGTATAAGATGCGCATAAATTCTCCATGCTTGTTTTTAGGTCAGATCGCATTAAAACCATCTAATTTAGTCGGATACTTTAGTCACCCTAGCCTGGAAATACAATGAACTTTTTATTCAAAATAAAGATGTTGCTTATTCAACACGGCGATGAGTATTTTTATACATTTTTTTGTCTTGATTATCTATAAAGCAGATATGCATCGCTTTAAACTCATCTTCTAAAATTAAGGATTTATTAAAAACCTATTTTATTTTAATCAGTTACTATATTCCAAATTTATAAAAATCTAGCAGTTTTTGTCCTAAATAGGTTTTTTCATAAGCTTTGCGAAAGCAATTACTTAATCTCATAAAGCTTAGCCTGTAACGTTTTGATATCGATTTAGGATGTCATTATGTCTCGTTTAACTTTTGAAAAAGTTCATGTTATTGAAAATGATCACGACGCGATTAATGCTGCTTATCAGGTTGCAGATTTTGCCCTGGAAGGCCGTAATCAGCGTGATCAGCAACGTCTGTTACCTTTTGCTAAGATTGACCTGTTCAGCCAGAAAGGCCTGGGCGGCATGCGCATTCCGAAACAGTACGGCGGTGCATTTGTTACCAATAAAACCCTGGCGCATGTATTCCGGATTATTAATAAAGCTGACTCAAGTGTCGGGCAAATTCCGCAGAACCAGATTGCATTACTGAACATGATCGAGATCATGGGTACAGAAGAACAAAAACAGTTTATTTATAACGAAATTCTAAAAGGTAAACGTCTGGCCAATGGCGGCCCAGAACGAAATACTAAAGATACTAAAACCTTGGCAACCACACTCACCCTTGAAAACGGTCGCTATTTTGTTGAGGGTGAAAAATTCTATTCAACTGGTAGTAGCTTCGCGCACTGGTTAGCGATTAAAGCGATTCATCCAGAAGGCCATGTAGTACTAACCATTGTCGACCGCAATGCCAACGGCGTTGAAGTGATCGACAATTGGAATGGCTTTGGTCAACGCGCGACTTCGAGTGGCACAGTCAAACTTCAGCATGTCGAAGTTGATCCACTATTGATTTTTGATGAGCGTCTGTTAGGAAATCAACCAAGCTATCGTGGTGCCTATTCCCAATTGATGCAGGTTGCGATTGATGTCGGCATTGCCGAAGCCGCTTTTGCCGACACGCTGACTGCCGTGCATAAGGCTCGTCCGATTGTCGATGCTCAAGTCGAAAAAGCCAGCTTTGAGCATTATACCCTGCAGAAAGTTGGTAAATCTTCAGTACTCCTAGATGCCGCAATTTTACTGCTGGATGAAGCCGCTGAATATCTGGATGAACTGGATCAGCTGGAATCTGTGACTGATGAGCAGGCAGCCAAAGCCTCAATTTTAGTAGCTGAAGCCAAAGTCTATGCCAATGATGCAGCTTTGCATATCTCGGAAAAATTACTGGAATTGGGTGGAAGTCGCTCCAGCCTCAGTCAGCACAATCTTGATCAGCATTGGCGTAATGCCCGTGTGCATACCCTGCATGACCCGATCCGCTGGAAACTGCATGCACTTGGGGATTATTACCTGAATCATAAACTTCCTGCCCGCCACGCCTGGATTTAAGGATATTTGCCATGACTTCATTTCAAAACATTAGTCCATTGCAGTCAGAACAGCTGGCACATGCGCACATCATCAAATCTGATGAAGAAGCACTAGAAATTGCCCATAATCTGGCAGAGCAGTTCAAGGCTGGTGCCGTACAGCGTGATGCCGAACGTATTCTTCCTTTTGAAGAAATCGAGGCTTATAGCCAGTCCGGGCTCTGGGCGATTACCGTACCGAAACAATATGGTGGTGCAGAAGTATCTAGCTATACGGTGGCACAAGTCATTGCCCTAATGAGCGGTGTGGATGGATCAATCGGTCAGATTCCGCAAAACCATTTCTATGGTCTCGAAATCCTGCGCAATAACGGCACGGAGGAACAAAAACAGAAACTCTATGCCGAAGTCTTAAAAGGTGCTCGTTTTGGTAATGCCCTAGCTGAGTTCAAAACCAAGACCGCGGCACAACGCCAAACCGCGATTCGCAAAACCGAGCAAGGTTATGTCATTAACGGCGAAAAATTCTATTGCACCGGCAGCCTGTTTGCGCACCGCATTCCGACACTGGTCGTGCATGAAAGCGAACAGCAATTCCTGGCCTTTGTCCCACGTGACAGTGAAGGTCTCACCTTGATTGATGACTGGAGCGGTTTTGGCCAGCGTACCACTGGCAGCGGCACGGTGAAATTCGACAACGTGCAGGTGCTTGAGGAAGATGTGGTACGTTTTGATACGGCCTATACTCGCCCAACTATTTCTGGCCCTTTTGCCCAATTGCTGCATGCTTCGATTGAAACCGGCATTGCCCGTGCTGCATTCGAAGAAACATTAAACCGTGTACGTCAGGCGCGTCCGTGGATTGATTCTGGTGTGGACAAGGCCACCGATGATCCGCTGACCAAACTTGAACTGGGTCGCATGGTAGCTGATGTGCGTGCTTCTGAAGTCTTACTCAAACAGGCTGCCCGCTCTGTCGATACTGCCAAAGCCAATCCGACTGAAACCAGCGTGGCCAGAGCTTCTCTGGATGTGGCTAAAGCGCGTGCACACAGTTCTGAAACTGCCTTAAGAGCATCATCAAAACTAATTGAACTAGCCGGTAGCCGTGGCAGTCAGCGTGAAGATGGCCTGGATCGTTTCTGGCGCAATGCCCGCGTACATACCCTGCATGATGCCTCACGCTGGAAATACTATTTCATTGCCAATTATTTGCTGAATGGTGTTCTACCTCCACGCCGGGGGACATTGTAATGACAAAGACCACAACAAACTCGAAAACTAAAAAAATCCTGCTGAACGCTTTTGATATGAACTGCGTGGGTCATATCAATCATGGCTTATGGACTCATCCTCGAGATGAATCCCATCGTTTTAATGAACTGAGTTACTGGACTGATCTGGCAAAAACTCTGGAAAAAGGCCTGTTTGATGGCCTGTTCATTGCCGACATTACCGGAGTCTATGATGTCTATCAAAATGGCATTGATCTGACTCTAAGAGAATCGATTCAATTACCGAGTCATGATCCAAGCACCCTCGTGTCTGCCATGGCAGCCGTGACCGAGCATCTTGGTTTTGGCATTACAGTCAATCTCAGCTATGAATCGCCTTATCAGTTCGCCCGCCGCTTTGCCAGTCTGGATCACCTGACCCATGGCCGTATCGGCTGGAATATTGTCACGGGTTATCTAGACAGTGCGCAGCGCCTGATTGGTGAAAATGGTTTGAAAGATCATGACCTGCGTTATGAACAGGCTGAGGAATTTTTACAACTGTGTTACAAGTTCTGGGAAGGCTCTTGGGAAGATAATGCGGTTTTAAAAGATAAGCAAAATCGAATTTTTACTGATCCAACCAAGGTTCATCAGATCAATCATCAGGGCCAATTCTATCGTAGTCAGGGCGTATTCCAGGTTTCCCCTTCTGTTCAGCGTACACCTGTATTGTTCCAAGCCGGTGCTTCCCCGCGTGGCATGGCTTTTGCCACTCAGCATGCTGAAGGCATGTTTATTGGTGGTGATCATCCGGACAAGATCAAGAAACAGGTAGATCAGATCCGTTGTCAGGCCACTGAACAAGGACGTGATCCTGAAGCGATCAAGATTTTTGTTGGTATCACTGTGGTAACCGCAGAAACGGATGAACTGGCGCAGCAAAAGCTGGAAGAATATCGTTTTTATGCCAGCCCTGAAGCTGGTCTTGCACATTTATCCAGTTCAGTCGGAATTGACCTGTCCACATTTGCCGATGATGAGCCAATTCCTTACCAGCAAACCAACAGCATTGCTTCAGTCAATAACAAGTTTAAAGAACAACAGCTTACACCAACTGATCTGAAAGCACAGCATGTACTGGGTGGGCGTTATCCACTGATCGTGGGCAGTGGTGCAACGGTGGCAGAAAAACTGATTCAGCTGGTCGATGAAACCGGGATAGATGGCTTCAACCTGACCCGTACGGTGGCTCCAGAATCGCATCTGGATTTTATCCGTTTTGTTATTCCTGAATTACAGCAGCGCGGAAGCTATAAGACTGAATATAAACAAGGCAGTTTCAGACACAAGCTATTCCAGCAAGGAGATCGCTTATCCAGCGTTCATCCAGTGCAGCAATTTCGATGTCAAAACTCCGCCTCAACCGCGAATACCGACCTAAAGCAAAAACAATCAGCATAAATTTATTTTGAGGTGCAACATGGCACAAACTGCTAAAACAAAATTCAGCATTATTGGGGTAATTATTGCCGTCGTCATTATCGGACTGGTGGTATGGAACCAACAAAAAAAATCTGGTTCGGATGAACTGGTCATTGGTATCAGTCCATCTTTTGCCAAACCCTTACAGGTCGCAGCAGAAGAAGCCAAACAGCAAGGTGTCAATGTCAAACTGGTCGAGTTCTCAGACTGGAACACACCAAACATCACCCTGAATCATGGTGACATTGATGCTAACTTCTTCCAGCATCAGCCATTTTTGGATAATGCGAAGAAAGAAACTGATTTTAAAATCAAGGCGTTTGCCAAAGGTGCAGCAACTCATGTTGGTCTATATTCCAAGAAAATTAACAGTCTGGATGAACTTAAAGACGGCGCGAAAGTTGTGGTGCCAAACGATCCAGTCAACCAAGGCCGTGCTCTATTGTTATTACAACAGGCTAAACTGGTGACTTTAAAAGATCCGAATAACCATCTTTCCAGCCTGAAAGATATTGCAGTGAATCCGAAAAATCTGCAATTCGTTGAGGTTGAAGGTCCGCAAACTGCACGTGCCATTGATGATGTTGATCTGGCTTTCGGTTACCCGCACTATCTACGTCTGGCTAAAACAGCTGATCCAGAACAAGCGTTGTTATTTGACTCTAACAAAGACAACCGTTACGCGATCCTATTTGCGGTACGTGAGGACTATCAGGACAAAAATGACAAGCTGAAAAAATTTATCGAAATCTATCAGAACTCCCCTCGCGTGAAGGAAGCACTAGATGCTGACTTTGGTGCGAAGCTCTGGTTCCCGGGCTGGAAATAAGGTGCGATGATGACACAAGTAAATTCGTCAAATTCGAATGCAAAGAAGTGGATCATTGGCGGTGTCATCCTTGCACTTATTCTTGGGCTGGCGGCTTACCGTTGGACCAAGGGTCAGCAGCAGCAGGATGTACTGACCATTGGCATTAGCCCACCTTATGCAGACTTATTGCAAAGTGTGGCTGATGAACTGAAACCGCAAGGTATTAATGTGAAACTGGTTGAATTTTCAGATTGGCATGCACCCAATGTCGCGGTACAGAATGGCGACATCGATGCTAACTTTTTCCAGCAAAGTGTCCACTTAAGAAATGCCATTCGTGAAACCAACTTCGATTTACATAGTTTCGCGCCCGGTACGGGTAGCCATGTCGGTTTATATTCTAAGAAATATAAATCGCTGGATGAGTTACCACAAAATGCCCGTGTGGTCATTCCAAATGATCCGGTGAATCTGGCACGTGCCTTGATCCTTCTTAACCGTGCAAAACTGATTGAACTGAAAAATATCAACAATGAATTATCAACCGTTAAGGACATCAAGAATAATCCTAAACAGTTGCAGTTTATTGAAGTTGAAGGCCCACAAACGGCACATGCCTTGAATGAAGCTGATCTGATCTTTGATTATCCACATTATCTAAAACTTGCTAAAGCAGCAGATCCACATGATGCTCTGTTCCTGGATCCAATCGACAAGAAATACGCCATTCTGTTTGTGACACGCAAAGACTATGAAGATAAAAACCAGAAACTGGCGACTTTCGTAAAAGCTTTCCAGAATTCTGAAAAAGTCAAAGCAATTCTGGACCAGGATTTTGGTACTGGCATGTGGTTTGAAGGCTGGAAATAAGGTGAATACTATGGTGAGTTTTGGTTCTCAGGTGGCGTTTTCCGTCCCACATATCAAAATCCGTGACCTGAATAAATACTATGAGGTACAAGGCAAATCGGTACATGCCTTGAAAAACATCAATCTGGATATTCCTGAAGGCAAGATCTTCGGGATTATCGGGAAAAGTGGTGCGGGGAAATCCTCGCTGCTACGTACCCTAAATGGTCTGGAACAGATCAGCGAAGGTCATATCCATATCCATCAGCAGGATTTAGCTGGCTTAACCCATGCTGAACTGATCCAACTGCGTCAGCGTATTGGCATGATTTTTCAGCACTTCAACCTGATGTCTGCCAAAACCGTCTGGGAAAATGTAGCTCTGCCTTTAAAAGTTGCAAATTATAAAAAATCAGACATTGATGCGCGTGTAAACGAAGTGCTGCAACTGGTCGGCTTAAGCGATAAGGCTCAGAACTACCCTTCTCAGCTATCCGGTGGCCAAAAACAGCGTGTCGGTATTGCCCGCGCGCTGGTGCATCACCCGGAAATTCTACTCTGTGATGAAGCCACTTCTGCACTGGATCCGGAAAGTACCTCAGTGGTGCTGTCTTTACTGAAAGAAATCAACCAGAAACTCGGCATCACTATTGTACTAATCACCCATGAAATGCAAGTGATCCGTGAAATTTGCGATCAAGTCGTCGTGATTGAGAAAGGTGAAATTGTCGAATCCGGTGAAGTCTGGTCTGTATTCTCTAACCCACAGCAACAGATCACCCAGGAACTGCTGAATCTGGAACAACTGGAATTACCATTTGCGATTAGTCCTGAAGTAACAACAGATACCACGCATAGCATTATCAAACTGCGCTATGCCTCTAGTGTTCAGCATTCACCAGATTTGAAAGTGATTTTCGAACAGTTCGAGCATCCGGTGCATCTCTATCAAAGTCATATCGACAGCATCCAGAATCATCTGGTCGGTAGCCTGATTGTCGCAGTTGCCGATCTAAATCTGGATACTGACTTACTTCAGCAAAAACTAAAACAACACATTGCACAGATTGAGGTGATTGGCTATGCACGACCAACTCATTGATTTATTACTAACAGGAACCACCGATACCCTCATCATGGTTGGTGTATCCGCAATCGTTGCCTTTCTGATTGGTTTACCGATGGCGGTTGTGTTAGTCAGCACCTCTGAACATGGCATTTATCCATCCAAGCCAATTAACCAGGCTTTGGGTTGGGTTGTGAATATTACCCGTTCGGTGCCTTTCCTGATTTTAATGGTGGCTTTAATTCCAATTACCCGCTGGATTGTCGGTACCAGTTATGGTGTCTGGGCAGCAGTTGTACCTTTAACGTTAGCTGCGACTCCTTTCTTTGCGCGTATTGCTGAAGTGAGCTTACGTGAAGTCGATCAAGGGCTGATTGAAGCGGCTCAAGCGATTGGCTGTAACCGTAAGCAGATTATCTGGCATGTGTTATTACCTGAAGCTTTACCAGGAATTGTGGCCGGTTTTACCGTTACTTTGGTGACCATGATTAACTCATCAGCCATTGCCGGTGCGATTGGTGCCGGTGGTCTGGGCGATATTGCTTACCGTTATGGTTATCAGCGTTTTAATATGCAGATCATGCTGGCGGTGATTGTAGTGCTGGTGATTCTGGTCATGCTGGTGCAGGCCACTGGTGACACCCTGTCAAATCAGCTCGACAAGCGTAAAATCTAAAAACATCTATTTCATAAGTTTTCAACAAAGCACCCAGCCATGACCTGACTTTGTCATGGCTTTCATGTAAAATCACTGGCAATTTTTATATAACGCTTTGTGAGTTATTTCATGGGTTTTAATTGTGGTATTGTAGGCCTGCCTAACGTTGGTAAATCTACGCTTTTCAATGCATTAACTAAAGCTGCAATTGCTGCGGAAAACTTCCCATTCTGTACGATTGAACCAAACACCGGTATCGTGCCTGTGCCTGATCCACGCCTGGACAAACTTGCTGAAATCGTAAAACCACAACGCGTGGTACCAACTACCATGGAATTCGTGGACATCGCGGGTCTGGTTGCTGGTGCATCTAAAGGCGAAGGTCTGGGTAACCAGTTCCTGGCTAACATCCGTGAAACTGATGCAATTGCTCACGTTGTTCGTTGTTTTGAAGATGAAAACGTGATTCACGTCAACGGTAAAATTGATCCGCTTGATGACATTGCAACGATTAACACTGAACTTGCATTGGCTGATCTTGAAACTGTGACTAAAGCAGTGACTCGTCTGGCTAAGTCTGCAAAAGGTGGCGATAAAGAAGCTGTAGCCACTAAAGCCGTTCTAGAAAAAATCCTACCTCTGCTTGATGAAGGCAAACCTGCCCGTGCAGCAAATCTGGATGATGACGAACGTAAACTGGTTCGTGGCTTTGGTCTATTAACACTTAAACCAACGATGTACATTGCTAACGTGGCAGAAGACGGTTTTGAAAACAACCCGCACCTCGATGCGGTACGTGAACTGGCAGCTGCTGAAAATGCAATCGTGGTTCCACTTTGCAACCAGATCGAAGCTGAAATTTCATTGCTTGAAGATGAAGACCGTGCTGAATTCCTGGAAGCAATGGGCATGGAAGAGCCTGGTTTGAACGTGGTGATCCGCGCAGGTTATTCACTGCTTGGTCTGCAAACTTACTTCACTGCCGGTGTACAGGAAGTTCGCGCCTGGACGGTTAAAGTCGGCGCAAATGCGCCTCAGGCAGCGGGTGTCATTCACACTGACTTCGAAAAAGGCTTTATCCGCGCAGAATGTATTGCTTATGATGACTTCGTACAGTACAACGGCGAAGCTGGCGCTAAAGAAGCTGGTAAATGGCGTCTGGAAGGTAAAACTTATATCGTTCAGGACGGTGACGTTCTGCACTTCCGTTTCAACGTATAAGTTGAAGCCAAAGAGAAGCCCCAAATCTGGGGCTTTTTTGTTACCAAATTTGGCTTCTTGCTATTCTTATACGCATCTTTACATCCTATTTATAAAAATCTTCCTCCATAACATAAATGATAATAATTCTCATTGTATTTAATACAACTCAAGCGTATTTTAAAATTTAGTCGAAAATTCCACTCACTCAATCACGCTTAAGGACAATTAAAAATGAGCTATACCCTTCCCGAACTCCCTTATGCTTATGATGCATTGGAACCGCATATTGATGCTAAAACCATGGAAATCCACCATGCCAAGCACCATCAAACTTATATCAACAACATCAATGCAGGTATTGAAGGCACAGAATGGGAAGATCTTTCTGTAGAAGAACTGGTGAGCAAAGCCAATCAGGTCCCTGAAGATTTGAAAAATAATGTGATTAATAATGGCGGCGGTCATGCCAACCATTCCCTGTTCTGGACAGTAATGAGTCCAAGTGGAGGTGGCAATCCTCAAGGTGAAATTGCACAGGCGATCGACAAGGAGCTTGGCGGCTTTGAAGCCTTTAAAGAAGCTTTTACCAAGGCAGCCCTGACCCGTTTTGGTAGCGGATGGGCCTGGCTCAGCGTGGCACCTGATCAAACTATTATCATAGAAAGCAGCGCCAATCAGGACTCACCACTCATGCATGGCAATACCCCGATTCTAGGTCTGGATGTCTGGGAACATGCGTACTATTTGAAATACCAGAACCGTCGTCCTGAATATATTGCCGCTTTCTTTAATGTTGTGAACTGGAAGGAAGTGAATCGCCGTTATCTAGAAGCACTTTCAACATAAATGAACACAGTAGGACGTAATCTCATGTCTTGGCACTCTTTACGTTTGCTCTGCGGCCTCAGTATACTTTTGGGTGGAGCAGTGTTGTATCTAGAACGTCTGTTCATGTTGCTTTAAGACATGATCGTCTATTGTATGGGAAGCCTTATTCTGAGGCTTCTTTTAATTTTTGCTGTTTAATTTTTTCTATAGGGAGATGGATTTAAAATTTAAGAACGCAATTCACAGACATTGACGCTATCGAAGCCATTGGTACATGGTGCCACTTCACACGCATAAGAAGCTTGTACTCCACTTACTAAAACAGCACTCATACTTATCGCTAAAAACAATTTATTAAACATTTAAAATGACTCCAAAAATTAACTTTTATCTCTAAATCGCTTGATTATGAGTCAATTATAGGACTT
>NZ_DFDO01000160.1:2814-3501 GCF_002367915.1 Acinetobacter sp. UBA3025 | reverse complement strand
GTTTTTTTGCATAAGGCCTATATAGGCTTTCTGCGACAAACAGGTCATTATAATGACCTAAAGTCTCCTGTAAGGGCTTTAACGCTTTCAGATATCTTTTGATTTCCTTTTCCGGAAACAGGCTTTGCAGAAATTCCACATTATAACGCAAGCGTTTAACCCGCTTGCGGGTTCGGTGGCGTGATTCAATATCCAGTTCCTGATAATTCTCTGCATCTGCACAGACTTTCTGATGCAGTTTGCTGAGTCCTTTACACAGGATTTTATGCGAGGACTTTTGCTGGTTTGCACTCTGATCCTGACTAAATTGTAGTAGCTCCAGTATCAGCTCCATCGTAGCTGGCTTTCTGAATAATTGGCTAATATCTGCCTGATCCTGTTGGGCTGGAGGCAACTGCAATACTGGTGAACCCGCAGCTTCTAGCTGAGGAAGCAGACTTTCAGCTAAAGCATCGCGATCCCGAGTAGAGCCTAATTGCTGGAAGATATTGCGTAACTGATCCTGCCATTCCTCTGTCAAATCCTGATGATAGGGCTGGAAGATTTTTAAGGCACTGCGTAAACGCCGGATAGCGACGCGGGCCTGGTGCACATGGTCACTATTGTAATTCTCTAGCGCAATCGCCGTCGCATTGGGAAACAGGTGCGTCAGACAGTTGGTGATAATTTTTTGCAAGATATGATGAA
>NZ_DFDO01000160.1:0-2687 GCF_002367915.1 Acinetobacter sp. UBA3025 | reverse complement strand
TGGCAAGATATGATGAATATCGTCTTTAGCTGCGAGCTGTAAAGTTGTTTGATGCTGAACAGGGAGATCAGTTTTATTATTCAGCAGAGCATAACCACGTTCAGATTTGCTGCGTACATCCAGCCATAACTGATAACGTTGAATCCAGGGTTTAACAAAATCAATTAAGTCATCAAGTTTGCCACTTTTGAGCTCAAATTCAACTTCATAAATATCCAAGGTCTGGCCATTAGAACGAATCTCACCTCTATCCAGTGCAATTTCAATCTGACTTCCTCGGTAATTTTCAATCCAGAGATCCCGCTCTACATCAGTTTCAAATTGTAGAGTCAGAGACGTATCTAGGGTGTGAAGTGCCTGTTTTAGAATCTTCCGAGCCTGTTTATGCTTGGCATAAGCTTTTAAATCACAGTTGTCCGGTGCGGTATCCAGTCTTTCTTCCAGCTCAAAGCGTTCAAATTGATGCTGGCTCGGTGCTTTTAAGGTCTGAAACCATTGCTGATCTTCCAGACGCTGCCGGAGTGCAATTTTGTGCTGCTGTAACTGCTGATCGGCAGTATCAAAGTATTTGGCACATAAATGATGTCGAGTTGGCCCGTACTGCTGAAAATCTTGTTCGAATTGGTGACATATACTTTGCGGAATCTGGAATTTGAGTTCGATTTCTGCCATCGGGCCATTCCTTCTCGATGAAGCTCATAACAATCAATATAGACCAAACAACAAAAGTATTGTGATGTGCTTGTGCAACAAAAAGCACGCCGTAGCGTGCTTTGAAAGTCAGTTAAATACTTATTTAAGAAATTTGCGGCTGACCAGAAACTGTTCTGTCGCTTCCAGTAAGCGCTGTGCATAGACTTCCTGCTTGGCAGTCAGCCAACCCAACACAAACCAGTCACTGGCTTCCAGCTCAGTCTGCTGGATATACAGGGCAGAGGAGGCCAATGTCTGATATTCATTTGCTGCCTGCTGTGCATCATTTAAAGCCTTGCTGTATTTTTGTAGGTTTTTGACATCATAAATCGTGGTCAAAATTGGGAAGCTGAATTTTAATTCCTGAATGCGAATTGCTAGCTGATCCAGACTCTCAAAATTGGTAATATCAGTCTGACTCATTTGTTCCTGCAAGACTTTGTATTGTTGCTGCAAGGTAGTTTGCGCTGCAGATTTCAATTCCAGCGGCTTAGCTTCATTTGTACTTAAGCTGAAGATCAGCAATTCCAGATAGTGATGCACATTCTGAGTAGACTTCACCAGATTGCTCAGCTTCTCTTTGGCATAGAGAATATCTTTAGTCAGGTTCTCTGCGGTCGTAGGATTTTGCAGGAAGCCAGCCAGAGTGTTTTGCATGTGCTGTAAATGTTGCAGATGTTCAAACTGATGTTTAAATGCGGCAAGCTGATGCGCCCATTTGTCTGAAACCTGAGTATGCCAATCTTTAAACAAAAGTAGGGTCAGATAGAGATGATCCAAGGCCTGTTGTGCCTGATCAATATGTTCCTGCTCTGCCAATTGCGCGGAGATTCCCGCGATATTGGGCAATAGATGCTGCATTTGCTGGGCCACCAGATGACACAGGTTTTTACCCGCACTATCTTTTTTGCTGATCTGGAATTCTTTGGCAAAAGTAGCGGGACTTACATTCTGATGAGTCGCTAACAAATTCCCAATTTCAGCCTTACTACGTACATCCAGCCAAAGCTGATATTTTTTGACCCATTCAAAACTAAAGGCCAGCAAATCCTGAATTGAGCCATGCTTTAACTCGAATTCAACTTCATGCACTTCCTGTTCAGCATGAGGCGTGCGAATACAGCCGATATCCAGGCTGACTTCGATTGATGTGTTTTCATATTCAATCACGCGCAAGGTACGGGCAATATCGGTTTCAAACTGCAATTGCAGCTGGTCAAACTGATCACCTAAAGCACGATTAAGCAAGGTTTGCGCTTCAGCAGACTGCTGGTAAATACTCAGGTCCAGCTCAGGAGAATATTCTAATTCACCCAGATCATGATTATGCTCGAAACGTTCAATGTGGCTTTTGCTTGCCGCTTTTAACGTCTGAACCCAACGACTGCCTTCTAATCGTTGGCGTAGGGCAATTCCATGCTGGGCCAGTTGACGGTCTGCAGTATCATAGTATTTGGCTTGAAGCAGGATCTGTTGAGATTTCTTGGGATCAAGTGCCTTAAGCAGGGCAGTACGGCGTGCCGCGGGAATCTGGAACTTGAGTTCAACTTCAACCATGATAATCATCCTGTCTATTCAATTTATTGAAAAATATTAAAAAATAAATTGAATTTTTATTCGCTTGCATGAAATTCCGATATAAACGGAAATATTTTTAGACTTTTGAGCGGCTGATTGTAACGAAAAACCAATCTGATGTAAGACTTGACCGATTGAAAAAAATGGAAATGGAAAAATTAAGTTACTGATCTCATTCGCCGGTTTTTATTGAAAGCACGACAATTCAATATCTAAGCCAACCTCAGGAACAGAATTGCATGAAAATAAAGGTACTTTTAATTGCCTAAATTATGCGCTAAGGTGAAGAAAAAAGATCAGGATGATGATAATGAATGCACAGGTGCAGCCGAGCAATGAGATTGCAGAACTGACTTCTCCACAAATGCCGATTCGTGACTATCATGAATTTTACCGGTTTTATCTGACTGAGCATC
>NZ_DFDO01000074.1:0-6298 GCF_002367915.1 Acinetobacter sp. UBA3025 | reverse complement strand
CAAGTGGCTAATAAAACCTGGAAACCTGCCGCTCTCTGGTATGGCGTAAAACAGGATGCAGTGAAAATTGAAAACTTCGGACCTGCTGTTCCTGCAAAGGTGAAACAGTCCGCTTTAAATGCACAAAGTGCGATTCATAAAGGCACATTACATCCATTCCAGGGCCCAATCTATAAACAGGATGGAACTTTGGTGATTGCCAAAGGCGGCAAAATGACAGATGAAGCGCTTGGAAAAATGAACTTCTATGTGAAAGGGGTTGAAGGTTCATTACCTAAATAATTCTTTCACTATGTGTATGACTTAAAAATAAAAGAAAGTAAATCCTGAAAAATCATCCCCCCAGTCCATGAATCACTTTATGGACTGGGCCAAAATGAGTGGAGACTGAGTTATGAGCGATCTGCCTCACATGTCAAATGACATCGAAATGTCATCGCTCAATGAGCAGCAAATTCCACGACTGGAGCTGATCAATATCAGCAAAAGCTATAACTCATTGAAAGCAAATGACAGTATTAATTTAAAAGTCCAACCTGGGCAAATTCATGCCATTTTGGGTGAAAACGGTGCTGGTAAAAGTACCTTGATGAAAATCATCTACGGCGCCACCAAAGCAGATAGCGGTCATATCGTCTGGAATGGCAAAGAAGTACAGATAGAAAGTCCGTCGATGGCCAGAAAACTGGGGATTGGCATGGTGTACCAGCATTTCTCACTGTTTGAAACCATGACTGTGGCTGAAAATATTTTATTAGGTTTGGATGAGAAAATAGATTTAAAAAGCTTAGGGGCTAAAATCACCGAAGTATCAGAACAATATGGCTTACCGGTAGATCCACGGCGTGAAGTTTTTTCTTTATCGGTTGGTGAGCGACAACGGGTCGAAATTATCCGCTGTCTACTCCAAAATCCTTCCTTACTCATTTTAGATGAACCGACCTCCGTATTAACCCCACAAGCGGTACGTCAGTTATTTAAAACTTTGCGACTGGTGGCTTCGCAAGGTGTTTCAATTCTTTATATCAGCCATAAATTACATGAAATCAAAGAACTCTGTGATGAAGCAACGATTCTGCGTAATGGTAGAGTCACCGGCTATGTACTGCCTTCTGAAAACAGTACCAGTGAACTGGCCAAATTAATGATTGGCCGGGAATTGCCGACTTATGCGCATGCTGAATATACAGGCGAACATCGCACGCTGTTTCAGGTGAAAAACCTGAATTACGAAACTGATGATCCTTTTGGCGTGTCCTTATCCAATATTCAACTTAACCTGAATTCGGGTGAAATTCTGGGCATTGCTGGTATTTCGGGTAATGGTCAATCTGAATTACTGGCTCTGCTTTCCGGTGAGCAAACGGCGAAAAAAGGTCAGGTTTTTCTATTAGATCATGACATTTCTGAACTCAGTGCAGGCCAGCGACGTGATCTAGGCTTGGGCTTTGTTCCGGAAGAGCGTTTGGGTCGAGGTGCTGTGCCGAATATGACATTGGCACAAAACACTTTGTTAACTGCTTTCCGTCAGGGTTTAAACAAATGGGGCTTTATCCAGTTTGAGAAAACTGTCGCTTTTGCTCAGCAATGTATTGAAAAATTCGGGGTAAAAGCTGCAGGACCGCAAGCGGAAGCCCGCAGCCTTTCGGGCGGCAATCTGCAAAAATTTATTGTAGGGCGTGAAATCCTGCAACAGCCGAAAGTGCTGATCATCTCCCAGCCAACCTGGGGCGTTGATGTCGGCGCATCGATGTTTATTCGTCAAACCCTGATTGATCTTTCCCGTCAAGGTGTTGCGATTTTAGTGATTTCAGAAGAGCTGGAAGAACTGTTTGAAATTAGCGACCAGATTTGTGTTCTGGCTGGTGGAAAGCTGTCTGCACCTGTTCCAGTTAAAAATACCAATGCAGAACAGATTGGCCTGCTCATGTCAGGTATTCAGGCAGATCCAGCAATATTAGCTGAGTCCGAGCCTGTCCATGAAGCACACGCGTAGAGAAGAGGTGTAAATATGCATTTATTAGAACCTAGAGAACATCCTTCTCAATTAATGAAATGGCTTTCACCAGTGCTTGCATTACTCGCCATGCTGGCGGTAGGTAGCCTATTGTTTTTAATGCTTGGAGTGAATCCTGCTCAGGCTTTATATATCTTTTTTATTGAGCCATTGACTTCAGTCTATAATCTGAGTGAACTGATAATTAAAGCCA
This sequence comes from Acinetobacter sp. UBA3025, assembly GCF_002367915.1. Lineage (NCBI taxonomy): Bacteria > Pseudomonadati > Pseudomonadota > Gammaproteobacteria > Moraxellales > Moraxellaceae > Acinetobacter > Acinetobacter sp. UBA3025. The sequence goes on along the minus strand of NZ_DFDO01000074.1, from coordinate 4,088 downwards.
GTCCGCTGATTTTAATTGCCTTGGGTCTGGCTGTTGGGTTTCGTGCCCGTCTGTTTAATATTGGTGCTGAGGGGCAGTTGGCTATGGGGGCCATCTTTGGCGGTGGTATTGCCATCCTGTTTCATGAGCAGATCGGCTGGTGGATTTTACCTTTAATGGTGATTATGGGTGCGATTGGTGGTGCAATTTGGGGCCTGATTCCAGCGCTGCTAAAAACCCATTTTAATGCGCAAGAAACCTTGACCACCTTAATGATGAACTATGTGGCATTTTTCCTGCTGATGTATCTGGTCAATGGTCCATGGCGTGATCCAGATGGCATGAACTTTCCACAATCCTTAATGTTCTCGGAAAGCGCGACCCTGCCGCTGATTATGGAAGGCACACGGATTAACGCCTCAATTTTTATCACGATCATCGCAGTGGTGCTGTTCTGGGTTTTTATCCGTAAGAGTCTGATGGCTTATAAACTGGAAGTCAGTGGTCAGGCACCTTTGGCAGCTCAATATGCAGGATTTTCAGCAAAAAAAGCCATCTGGTTAAGTTTGGGAGTTTCAGGTCTGATGGCGGGGATTGCCGGAATCTGTGAAGTTGCAGGTCCAATCGGCCAGCTCAATCCGAATATTTCACCAGGTTATGGTTATGCAGCCATTATTGTGGCTTATCTGGGCCGACTAAATCCAATTGGAATCGTACTTTCAGGTTTCCTGATGGCGCTGATCTATTTAGGTGGCGAACTGGCACAAATGCAGTTGCAACTCCCAGTCGCGATTACCGGAATTTTCCAGGGCCTGCTTTTATTTTTCCTGTTGGCTTCAGATGCCCTGATTGAAAACCGCTACCGTTTTACCAAAAAGAAAATCAAAAAAACCATGACCACTGCGCAAGCAGCCTGATCCAGACAGAAGAAGGATAACAACATGAGTATTGAATTAACCGCAATTGTTGCCGGAACTGTCGCTGCGGCAACGCCATTGATCTTTGCCGGGCTGGGTGAGCTGGTAGCAGAGCGTACCGGTGTCATCAATCTTGGGGTAGAAGGCATGATGCTGGTCGGTGCCATTGCTGGATTTGCTTTCGCTAGCCAGTATGAAGCCAGTGTCGCCAGCGCCTTATTTATGGGCGGATTGGCAGGCACATTGATGGCACTAATTTTTGCATTTTTTACCTTATCTTTAAGCACCAATCAATCCGCCTGTGGTCTGGCACTCACTATTTTTGGGATCGGGATTTCTGCCTTTCTAGGACAGAATTATGTCAGTACGGCCTTACCAGGTCTGGAAAACCTAAAAATTCCGGGACTCGCTGATATTCCATTCATAGGGCCAGTCCTGTTCCAGCAAAACTATGTGGTGTATCTGTCCATTCTTGCTTTTGTGCTGGTGTGGTGGGTACTGAGTAAAACCCGTTTAGGCCTGTTACTGAAAGCTGTTGGGGAATCTCCAGAAAGTGCACATGCCATGGGCTATAACGTGCTAGCGATTCGCTATGGTGCAGTCATGTTTGGCGGTGCAATGGCTGGTATTGGTGGTGCATTTTTATCTACGGTTTATACCCCAATGTGGATTGAAAATATGGTCGCAGGACGTGGCTGGATTGCAATTGCATTAGTGGTTTTTGCTGCATGGAAACCAACGCGCTTGATGTTGGGTGCATATCTATTTGGTGGTGTAACGATTTTGCAGTTTCATGCCCAGGCTCTGGGTCTAGAAGTAGCGAATGAACTGTTATCGGCATTGCCATATATCGCAACCATTGTCGTCTTAGTTCTCATTTCACGCGACAAGAAGTTATTGAAACTCAATTTACCAGCGTCACTCGGCAAAACCTTTAGCCCTTAACCGGACAAATCTCAGGAATTACTTTATGAAAATTATAAGCGCAGATTATGTCCTGACCATGAACTCCAACCTGGACTGTATTAAAGATGGTGCCATCCTGATTGATGGTGCTCTTATTAAGCAGGTAGGAACATTACAGGAATTAACTCAGCAATATCCTGAAGCTGCAGTTACCCAGTATCCTAAAAGTTTATTGATGCCGGGCTTGATTAATACCCACTGCCACTCAGGCCTGCTACGCGGTACAGCTGAGGGTTTACCGGTCTGGGACTGGCTGCAGCAGTTTATTGATCCGATGCATCGGGTAGTGACTCCCGAAGATTCCAAAATTGCCTCTTATCTCTGCTATGCCGAAGCGCTGCTATCCGGCACGACTACCATTGTGGATATGTGGCGTTATATGGAAGGTAGTGCTGAGGCCGCACAGCAACTCGGTATACGTGCAGTGCTGGTGCCATATGTGGCTGAACATCCAGATCACAACTATTTTGAAACCCTCAATAGTAATGAAGCTTTAATTCAAAAATGGCATCAAGCCGCAAATGGGCGAATTCAGGTCTGGGTTGGCTTGGAACATCTGTTTTATGCTGAAGAAAAAGCCTTGGCACGTATCCAGAAAATGTGTCATGAATATCAGACGGGTTTTCACACGCATAGCAACGAAAGCAAGTTTGATGTTGAAGAAAACCTTCGACGTTATGGCGTGCGCCCGATCCAGACGCTGGAACAATTGGGCATGCTGGATGTACCTCAATGCCTGTTAGCGCATTGTGTCTGGGCCAATTCAGCAGAGATCGAAATTTTAAAACACTATAATGTTGGTGTCGCACATAACCCGATATCGAATATGAAACTGGCATCTGGCGCCGCCCCCATTACGGAAATGCTTAAACATGGCATTGCTGTAGGATTAGGTACTGATGGCGAGAAAGAAAATAATAATTTAGACATGTTTGAAGAAATGAAAACTGCTTCATTATTGGCGAAGTTTTCCGGTTTAGATGCTGCAGCACTGGATTCATGGTTTGTCTGTCAGATGGCAACTCGGACAGGTGCCAAAGCCTTAGGCATGCTGGATCAGATTGGTTCGTTAGAAGCTGGAAAACTTGCCGATATTATTGCAGTAGATATTGCGACCCCAAGAATGACACCCTTGATTGATCAAGGCCCGTTATTTAATTTACATACCAATCTGGTACATGCAGTACAAGGACAGGATGTACATATGACCATGGTCAACGGTCAGATGGTGGTAGAAAACCGAAAACTGGTACGTGCTGATCTACAAATCTTAATTGATCAGGTCAATCAGGCTGCTCCAGCCTTGTTCCAGCGACGCGCGAGATGGCTCGCAGAACAGGGAAGTGCGGTCAATGAATTACAGCGCCTGTAAATAAAGTTTAAAAACTAACCCTAACTTTAAACAGACTTATCTATGCTCCAGAATGGATAAAAAGGCTTCGAGAAAGTTAGGCAGTCTTTTATGATGGATCTGACCGACCTTAATTACTTCATAGGTCAGACCATCAGCCTGAAGGTTGTTACTTTCAGCTTTTAATTTCTGCAATGTTAACTGTAAGCCTTTTAACCATTCTTCAAGCGCCTTGATCGGAATATCATTTTTAAGATCTCCACCTTGCATGGCAGTTTTAAAATGACTCAAGGTCGTACTATCCTTAAAGCAGGCTTCAACCTGATGTTCAGTACTTTCAAACAGGTCATGCTTGATCACAAATAAAAATTTTCCAATCGCTGGCTTAAGCGCACTGAGATAAATATTTTTTTCATTCAGGGTATATCTTTTATTTCTGGTATTAATAAATTCTGAATTCCAGCCTTGAGATTCTAGAAAATGATCCATTTCAGCGAAGATGAGATCAGTGACTTGCTCCTCAATGCGTTCTGCGAGTTCCTTCAGTTCATGACTGAGCACGATCAGATTATTTTCCAGCTTTGAGCGCTGGGATTTTTCTTCATCATGCTGCTTGGATTGGGCCAAAATGGCCTGGAAGCGTTGTTCAGGCGTCATGATTTTACTCACTTGATATGCAGCCTTGATCGCTTAATCATGTGACTGAAAAGCTATAATTGCAAGCAGGTAAAGAGGGGGATATTGGGGAAGATTTTAAAGTAAAATATATATTTTTACTGACATAAATTATTGTTTTTAAATTTAATAATTATTATTAAAATATTTTTTATTTGGTTTTAAACTCGAATCATTACATATTTTGTAGCGATTCAATT
>NZ_DFDO01000162.1:0-5219 GCF_002367915.1 Acinetobacter sp. UBA3025 | reverse complement strand
TTGATTTATGACGGAAGTCTAATGATAAAACTAAAATTATTAAATTAGGTGTGGATAATTATATAAATCGAATTATTGCATATGTTGATGAGCAGTCAGACTCTAAAAGATTTGAGGAAATCGTTGGTTCACAGATGAAATATTTGGGCGAGCGGTTAGATACTATTTTCAAAGCTGCTCAGAAAGGTTCTCATGATATTATTACTTCTAGGCAAGAAGCTGATCGTTATGTTATTTACACATACTTGATAGTTGGAGATTTATTATCTTTGGTAGAGTTGCAAAAAACATTATTAATTTCAGATAAAGATTTTAGATAGCCGCTTAACTTACTGAATAACTAAAAATCCTCAGAATCTTTAATTTATTAAGATGAGTATTTCTCATCTTAAGCTGAATTTATATCGTTTTACTCACTTTCTTATTCACGTTTAAATAAAGCCATTCGGAAATTTAGCTTTTTATAAAATTTTTAGGTGGCAATCTCCATGAGTACAGCATTTGAGTGTTCAATTAAACGTATCCGTTTTGATGAGAATTATACACCAGCAGAAAGCACACGTTTAACCACAAACTTTGCCAATTTGGCACGTGGGGAAAGTCGTGAAGAAAACTTGCGTCGTACCCTTGCGATGATCAACAACCGTTTTAATAGCTTGGCAACCGTTGATAACCCGAAAGGTGATCGCTATTCACTTGAGATTGACATCATTTCTGCTGAAATTGATATCGAAGGTAATGGTCAAACTTTCCCATTTATTGAAACACTGAAAAGTGTAGTGATTGACCATAAAACAGGGGAGCGTATTGAAGGCATGATCGGCAATAGCTTCTCATCTTATGTGCGTGATTACGACTTCAGCGTAGTATTGCCTCAATTGGGTTGTGGTGTAGGTGAAAAACCTGAAGATTTTGGAGATCTACATGGTAAATTGTATCAACATTTGGTGAATTCAGATGTATTTAAGGCAGAATTTACCAAGCCACCTGTGATTTGTTTAAGCGTTTCAACCTCTAAAACCTATTACCGTACGGCAAACGTACATCCTATTTTAGGTGAGGAATATACCAATGATGAATATTCACGTACCGATGAATATTTCGCCAAAATGGGCTTACGTGTACGTTACTTCAGACCGGAAGGTGGTAATGCACCATTAGCATTCTATTTCGCTGGCGACTTAGTCCGTGATTATACTGATTTTGAATTGATCAGCGCGATTGCAACCATGGAAAGCTTCCAAAAAATTTATCGTCCTGAAATTTACAACACCAACTCTCCGGCAGGTGTGGAGTATCAACCAAGCTTGAGCTATGGCGATTATTCACTTACACGTGTGGTCTATGACCGTGTGGAACGTGGTGAGTTAGCGGTTAAGCAAGGTAAATGGACAGAAGAAAACTTCATCAAACCATATCAAGATATTTTAAATGAATGGGCAGCAAACTTTAAGGTCGAAACAGCTGCTTAAGACATCGAATTGACACACAGACTGACGAATTTTAGAGAAAGAAGATTAGACATGGCGCTTACACAACCGAAACTTTTACTCCCAACTTCAACTGCGGGTAGCTTGCCAAAACCGTCTTGGTTAGCTGAACCTGAAAAATTATGGTCTGCATGGAAGCTTGAAGGCGAAGAATTATTAGAAGCTAAACGTGATGCTTTGAAATTATCATTACATGAGCAAGTCACTGCAGGTATCGATATCGTGAGTGATGGTGAGCAAACCCGTCAGCACTTTGTAACCACGTTTATTGAACATCTTGAAGGTGTAGATTTCGAAAAGCGTGAAACCATGCGTATTCGTAATCGTTATGATGCAAGTGTACCTTCAGTTGTGGGTGAAGTTTCTCGTAAAAAAGCAGTGTTTGTAGACGATGCGAAATTTTTACGCAGCCAAACCAGTCAGCCAATTAAATGGGCGTTGCCTGGTCCAATGACCATGATTGATACACTTTTTGACGGACACTACAAGAGCCGTGAAAAACTGGCTTGGGAATTTGCCAAAATTTTGAACCAAGAAGCTTTAGAACTTGAAGCAGCAGGCGTAGACATTATTCAATTTGATGAACCTGCGTTTAACGTATTCTTTGATGAAGTGAATGACTGGGGTGTACCAACCTTAGAACGTGCACTTGAAGGTCTAAAGTGTGAAACTGCAGTTCATATTTGCTATGGTTACGGCATTAAAGCCAATACAGATTGGAAACAAACTTTAGGTAATGAATGGCGTCAATACGAAGAGTCATTCCCGAAACTACAACAATCTAAGCTCGATATTATTTCACTTGAATGCCAAAACTCACGTGTACCAATGGATTTAATCGAATTGATCCGTGGTAAGAAAGTGATGGTGGGTGCAATTGATGTGGCAACCACTCAAGTGGAAACTGCAGAGGAAGTAGCAAATACGCTACGCAAAGCATTGCAATTTGTTGATGCAGATAAACTGTATCCTTCAACTAACTGTGGTATGACACCGCTATCTCGCCAAGTGGCACGTGGCAAACTTGAAGCTTTAAGCGCAGGTGCTGCTATTGTTCGTAAAGAGCTAGAAGCTTAATCAAACGTAGTCTCGTGCGAAGCAGAACAAATCATCGCAAGGTCATTTGTCCAGCTTTATGCACGAGCACGTGATATGTACATTTGAGATGAAAGAGATGATTGAAGCAACAGACTTTAGAAATGCAATGTCTTTACTCACCACAGCAGTGAATGTCATTACAACGAAAGGTGAAGCAGGGATGCATGGATTTACTGCATCTGCGGTATGTAGTGTGACCGATACCCCGCCAACCTTATTGGTCTGTATGAATCAATCCTCTCGTTCACATGCACATTTTGTTGAAAATAAAGTCTTGGCTGTAAACGTATTGAGTTCGCAGCATGAACAGCTTTCAAATGCCTTTGCTTCAAGTAAACTCAGTTCTGAACAGCGTTTTCAACTGGGGGAGTGGGGCGGTTTAGAGACAGGCTCGCCGATTTTGCAAAATGCTTTGGTCAGTTTTGACTGTGAGATTCAAGATATTCAGCAAGTCGGTACACACAGTGTTTTCATGTGTCGTGTTCTTAAAGTTCAACAAAGCGATCAAGAAGAAAGTCTGGTGTATTTTAACCGTGCTTATCATCAAGTGGGTCAATTGGAACACGTTTAACCCAATGCCTTAATTCATTCATCTTTTTAAAAGTTAGTCTATTGTGGAACTTATAACCTTTTTAATCATCGGTGCTTTTGCTGGTTTTGCGGCAGGGCTGTTTGGTGTCGGCGGTGGTACGATTATTGTACCACTGCTTTTTATTGTCTTTACCCAAATGGGCTATGACCCCGATGTGGTTATGCACCTCGCATTAGGCACATCTTTGGCAACCATTGTTGTAACCTCGATTAGCTCATTGATAGCGCATCATAAAACTGGTGCTGTGATTTGGCCTGTTTTTAAAAATCTAGCGCCACCTATGGTAATTGGTTGTTTTTTTGGGGCAGGTATTGCTGGTTTGATATCAGGATTACATCTACAAATCATTGTTGGCTTATTTCTGATTTGGGTCGCATATACGATGTTTACAGGTGCCAAAAAAGCAATTGACCCAACGAAAACGTTACCCTCATCAGGTCAACAAGTTGCTGCAGGTAGTGTGATTGGGGTTGCATCAGCAATCTTTGGTATTGGTGGTGGAAGTCTGACGGTTCCATATCTGAATCGCTATGGTGTGGTCATGCAGAAGGCTGTTGGAACATCTGCGGCGTGTGGGTTACCGATTGCGGTTGCAGGTGCATTAGGATTTATGCTTTTTGGCATGAATGCTGAAATCAATGTGCCGAATACTATTGGTTATGTTCATATTTATGCCTTCATTGGCATCAGTATCATGAGTTTCATCACTGCAAAATTTGGTGCGAAGGCTGCACATGCCTTATCGCCAGTAATGTTGAAGAAATGCTTTGCCCTTTTATTGGTCATTGTTGGATGCTTTTTCCTTGTGAAAGGATTCATTTGATATTACGCAATGATCATTCATCATGTTAAATAGCCTGCTTCATGTGGGCTTTTAATCTTTGCTTTTAATGTATCCTTACAAGGACAATGATTTGAGTTTCTCCCAAGATGATCGAATTAAAACACTTAAAAATGCTTTCAGCTTTAAGAGAACATGGTTCTTTAGTCGCAGCTGCGAGCGATCTTTGCATTACACCTTCAGCGGTATCTCATCAGCTACGTGAGCTTGATCAGTGGATGGGTATTGAGGTCGTGAACCGCAAGACTCGGCCTATTACTTTTTCTAATGTTGGTCAACGTCTACTAAAACTAGCAGATGAGATTTTGCCACAAGTACAAATCGCACAAGCTGATATCAGTAGAATTCTGCATGGTCAAACAGGTCGAATCACATTTTCTTCTGAATGCCATAGTTGTTTCGATTGGCTTATGCCACTATTAAATCAGTACCGTATTCAATATCCAGATGTCGATTTAGACTTCGCATCAGGATTTGAAGCGAATCCACATGAGTTATTGCAAAATGGCGAATTTGACTTACTGATTACAGCAGATCCAATCGCTTTAAAAGGTGTTGAATACTTTCCGGTATTTGAATATGAATCGCGACTTGTTTTATCAACAACCCATCCATTGGTACGTGTAGAACAAATTACCGCTCAAGAGTTAGCTGAAGAAACACTGATTACTTATCCAGTGGATAAACATCGTTTAGATATCATGTCGAAACTATTTATTCCTGAAAATATTCAACCTAAAAACATTCGAACCACTGACTTAACCCAAATGCTGATTCAGCTTGTGGCGAGCGGACGTGGTATTGCAGCGCTACCTGATTGGGTAGTGAATGAATATGAAGCGAAAGGCTGGGTCACGTCACGACGTCTAGAATGTGTTTCACCTGAAGGATTACGCCGAACCTTATATGCAGGTTTTAGAACGGATGAAAAACAGAGAGACTATTTTGAAGGGTTCTTAAAGCAGCTTGAACGATTTTCTAAGAAACGAAATAGCTATTATGTTTAAATCTAGGCTTTTTTCCTTTACTTCAGGGTCAAAGGAATGCTAAAAAGTGTACAGTAGATTTGTATGTTATTCACCAATGGCTTTGTTGCACAAAGATTTCATAACTATATGATTTTAAAAGTTTTGATTATTTTTTGATCCAAAATTAAATTTATTTAAATCAGATGCTTACATATTTATGCAACAAAGCC
>NZ_DFDO01000039.1:0-4023 GCF_002367915.1 Acinetobacter sp. UBA3025 | reverse complement strand
GTGGCAATGATGCAGGCATTGTTTTACTCGATACCGACATTCAGGCGATGGCAACCCGAATCTTTCATGGAGCCTTTATCAACATGGGCCAGACCTGTGCAGCATTGAAACGCCTGTATGTACATGACAGTCAGTATGATGCACTGGCACAGGAATTATTAAAAGTCGCACAGCAACAGTCTCTGGGAGATGGTTTAGCTGAGACAACTACTTTTGGTCCGGTACAAAACATCAAGCAATACCAGAAAGTTCAGGTCATGATTCAGGAAGCCCAGGATGAAGGGGCAATAGTCATGACATCCGAGCAAAATTTACCAGATACAGGCTATTTTATTGCACCGACGATCATGACCAATGTGAGTCCAGATAGCCGACTGGTGCAGGAAGAGCAGTTTGGTCCGGTATTACCTTTGATCCGTTATCACGATATTGAAGAAGTACTGACTGAAGCGAACAATACGGATTTTGGTTTAGGTGGCTCGATCTGGTCATCCGATCTGGAGCAGGCGCAACAGTTTGCACAGCGCCTGAGTTGTGGTACGGCGTGGATCAATACGCATGGTGAGATTTTCCCGCATGTACCTTTTGGCGGATGGAAGCATTCAGGTATCGGTGCCCAGTTCGGACTGAGTGGTCTGCTCGAAAATACGATTCAGCAGATTGTTCATATCAATAAAAATTAAATCAAAAAAAGCTCAAGTTAAACTTGAGCTTTTTTCTTCTGCTTTAAGACATATTAACGTAATAAAGGGCGGGCAGCCTGAAAATCAAAATGTAATTGCTTGAATTTATCTAAGACAATATAAGATTTGATATGACCAATAAAATTACAGCTCAGCAATTTTTCAGTCACAAAATTTGCCAGCATTTCCAGATTTTTAGCGCCTACTTTTAACATGAAATCTGCATCACCACTTAAAGAAAAAGCTTCCTGAATGGCTTCTTCTTCTTCAATCAATTGTTGAAAAGCGATCTTGGCTGCTGCGTCATGTGTTTTGAGATTGACCTGAACCATAGCCAAAACTGCAATCCCCAAAGCTTCAGGATGAATGCAGGCGCTATAACCCAAAATAATTCCTTTTTGCTCCAGTAGCTGACGCCGTCTAGAACATTGAGAGGCTGACAGACCGATTAAATCCCCGATTTCCTGATTCGTCAGGCGCCCATTTTTTTGCAAAGCCTGGATGATTTTCCAGTCAAATTTATCCATTGCATCCATTGCACTGAATCCTTATCCGATACACGTTTTATGTGTTTTTGAATCATTGTGACTTGCATTATGCACGAAATCAGAAAATGAAATGCAATATTCTGTAATTGAAGCATAATAAGTGATAGGGAAAATAATAATGTTTATGGAAATTGGTCAGCACCTTAATCAGCGCCTGCAAGAACTAGGAATTCAGCATATTTTTGGTGTGCCAGGTGACTTTAATCTCTCCTATTTAGAACAGATCGAAATTGATCCAAAACTGGAATTTATCGGTAACTGTAATGAGCTAAACGCAGCCTATGCAGCAGATGGTTATGCACGTCTGCATGGTGTCGGTGCTTTACTCACCACTTATGGTGTGGGTGACCTGAGCGCGATTAACGGCATTGCAGGTGCATATGCCGAGCAGGTTGCCATGGTGCATATTTCCGGTATTCCGCCTTTACATGCCGTAGAACAGGGTGCTTTGTTACACCATACTCTGATCGATGGTGATTATGACAATATCATGAACTGCATGCGCGAATTTACCGTGGCACAGACGCGTTTGACTCCAGCCAATGCAGTGAGTGAAATTGACCGGGTATTAAAGCAATGTATTTTGATGCGTCGACCGGTTCATATCCAGCTCCCTTCAGATATTACCCATCTACAGATTAAAGTGCCAAAGCAGCCTCTAGATCTGAGCCGTCCACAGAGTGATCCAAAACTTCTGCAAGAAACTGCGACACGGATAGCCAAACGCATCAAACAGGCACGTCAGCCAGTCCTGCTCATTGACAATGAAGCAGAAATTTTCCAGCTTACCGATATGCTGCAAAATTGGGCTGAGCGCATGCAGATTCCCTATACCTGTCTGTCTACTGCCAAAAATATCATGAATGAAAGTCACCCCTTATATGCGGGCGTTTATGCAGGTGCAGCAAGCGCAGCATCGACTTGTCAGTTGGTAGAGCAGTCAGATTGCCTGATTGCCATTGGGCCACGTTTTACCGATGTTGCCACAGCATTTTTCTCACATCGTGTATCCGCACAAAATATGCTGTATCTGGCAGATTCCTGTCTTTGTCTGGATGGGCAGATGATTAGTGGACTGGATTTAGCTCAATTGATCCAAGCCATCTCAAAACAGACTTTAGATGATCAACCACGTATTTTTAATCCTGCACCGAAACCATCGTTACAAACTCAACAGATCGAAGAAAATACTGCGCTGAGCCAAACTGCACTCTGGCAGCAGATTTCTGAGTTCTTACAGGAAGATGATGTGATTGTGGCAGAAGTGGGTACTGCCAATGCAGGTTTATCAGGATTGACCTTGCCGGTAACCGCCAAGTATCTGGTTCAACCGATCTGGGGTTCAATCGGCTATACCTTGCCTGCCTTGCTTGGCAGTATGCTTGCTGCACCTCAGCGCCGTCATCTGCTCTTTATTGGAGATGGTTCGATTCAGCTGACCATTCAGGAGCTTTCTACCTTATTAAGAGAAGGCTTAAAACCTGTAATTTTTATTTTAAATAATGGCGGCTATACCATTGAACGTTTGATTATGGGTGAAAATGCCAAGTACAACGATATTCAGAACTGGCAATACAGCCAGTTTGCCCAAGTCTTTTCTGCAGATACCCCGCATCAGGCTCATATAGTGAAAACCCCGGCAGAATTAAAGCGTACACTCGCACAAGTTCATCAGGCTGAGGAATTATGTCTGATTGAACTGCAACTCCCACGTATGGATGCACCACAACGTTTAAAACAGTTTGCTGAAGTCGTGGCACGCTATGACTATGGTGAATATGGTTATAAGCAGCTGGTTGAGCAGAATACACCTCCCTACAAAAAGGCAATCTAGCAAAATGTAGAAATTAAAAAAATTGTTCACAAGGAGTGACAATATGGATGTTGAAGATCATCAATTAAAAAAACAGCTCTCCAACCGGCATATCCAGCTAATCGCCTTAGGTGGAGCGATCGGTACAGGATTATTTTTAGGTTTATCACATACAATTCAGCTGGCAGGCCCATCAGTGCTTCTGGGCTATGCCATCGCTGGCATCATTGCATTTCTGATCATGCGCCAATTGGGTGAAATGGTGGTGCATGAACCGGTCAGTGGTTCATTCAGTTATTTTGCCAATAAATACTGGGGCAAAAAAGCAGGCTTTATTTCAGGCTGGAACTATTGGGTGCTCTATGTCTTAGTGAGTATGGCTGAGTTGAGTGCAATTGGTACTTTTATTCAGTTCTGGTGGCCGGAGATTCCGACCTGGCTCACGGCACTGGCATTCTTCCTGCTTATGAATGGGATCAATCTGGTCAATGTCAAATTCTTCGGTGAGAGCGAATTTATATTTTCCATGGTCAAGATCATTGCCATTTTAAGCATGATCGGATTCGGGATCTATCTGCTGTTTAGCGGTTCTGCAGGAAGTCAGGCCAGTGTGACCAACTTGTGGCAGCATGGCGGATTTTTCCCTGAGGGCTGGTCGGGTTTTATGATGGCACTTGCCGTGATTATGTTTGCATTTGGTGGGCTGGAGCTGATTGGTATTGCTGCCAGTGAAACCAAAAATCCAGAAAAGACCATTCCAAAAGCAGTCAATCAAATTGTCTACCGTGTACTCATTTTTTATATTGGCGCCATAGGTGTGTTGCTATGTCTTTATCCATGGAATCTGGTGGCGCAAGGCGGTAGTCCGTTCGTAATGATTTTCCAGTCATTGAATAGTCACGGCGTGGCCAATGTTCTTAATTTTGTAGTCTTGGTCGCTGCACTTTCAGTCTATAACAGTTGTATTTACTGTAATACC
>NZ_DFDO01000254.1:0-4930 GCF_002367915.1 Acinetobacter sp. UBA3025 | reverse complement strand
ACTGTCGAAAGCAGTTCCAACCAACGCATTTGAGTCATTTATCATTATTCAGTTCTCTACTTTCTGCATCATGCCAAAAAAGAGATCTGAATAATGATAAATGACTCAAATGCGTTGGTTGGAACTGCTTTCGACAGTTCGGATTGGTAGTAAAAAGCAGAGTACAGAACTGGCCCGTAGCCCGTTCCACAAAGATTATGACCGTATTATTTTTTCCCAGAGCTTCCGGCAGCTCAACCGTAAAACCCAGGTGCATCCTTTAACCCAGCACGATGGTATTCATACGCGCCTGACGCATTCACTGGAAGTCTCATGTATTGGCCGCTCGCTAGGGATGTTGGCCGCAGAGAAAATTAAAGACCAGCTTCCACCCTGGGTGTCTCCAGCGGATGTGGGCGCCATCATTCAAGCCGCTTGTCTGGCCCATGATATTGGCAACCCGCCTTTTGGCCATGCCGGTGAATATGCGATCCGCGAATGGTTTGATGATGTATCACATACTGACTTCTTAAAAGATTTAAGTCCTGAACAGGAAGCAGATGTACGTCAGTTTGAAGGCAATGCCCAAGGCCTGCGGCTTCTAACCAAGATTGACTATCATCCAAATGATGGCGGCATGCGCCTGACCTATGCCACTTTGGGTGCTTATTTAAAATATCCGTGGCTGTCAAAAACCATGGCATCACAAGTATATTTACCTGCCAGTAGCCGTGCCAAATTTGGCTGCTATCAGGCAGAAAAAGAGATTTTAAAGCAAATTGCGGAAGAGCTTGGATTGATCCAGCTCGGCGAGTATCGATATTGTCGTCATCCACTGACTTACTTACTCGAAGCAGCTGATGATATTTGTTATGCCCTCATTGATCTAGAAGATGGCATCAGCTTGAACATGCTCAACTATGCTGAAGTGGAACCGGTATTTTTAAATCTGCTCGGAGATTATGGCACGCCTTCCGAGATTGGTATGCCTGACACGACCTGGCAACAGAAAATTGCTGCCCTGCGTGGCCGTGTGATGAAACGTCTGGTGAATGAAGTGACGACTGCTTTTGCACGCCATCATGACCAGATTCTGTCTGGCCAGTTACAAGGCACTTTATTGCAGTACTGTTCATCGGATATTGAAAGTGGTATTAATCGTGCCAAAGAACTGGCACGTGACAAGATTTTTGAACATCCACAAAAAGCAGGCTTAGAAATCATTGCCCATCAAAGTCTGCAAAATATTCTGGATGCCTTTATCCCGCTGACCACACCGCATAAAAACCTAAGCTTTAAGGAACAGCGGTTAATGTCGATTCTGCAACGTTCAGGAGCGAATTTTAAAGACAGCCATTATGACAATATCATGCAGGTGCTGGATATTATATCGAAATTCTCGGATCATCAGGCTTATAACCTGTCACAGGAATTGCAGGGTAATAAAGCCGGATTGTTATAAAACATCTTGCTGGATTAGATGCTTATTGCAGCAAAATCACCTGTTTTGCAGAAGGAGATTTTGCCTTTCCTGAGAATGCTGACTACTATGCTGCAAAACTGAATTGAGTAATGATAAAAGATGATTGGATGTCTGACTGGTGAAGTGCTGGCGCTGGAAGCACCGACTGTATTATTAAATGTGAATGGTGTGGGTTATGAAATTGATACACCACTCACCACTTTTTGCCAGTTGCAAAAAGGCCAGAAAATTACCCTATGGACACATCTGGCTGTACGTGAAGATGCACAATTACTGTATGGTTTTTTAAATGCTCAGGAAAAAACCATTTTCCGCACTTTATTAAAAGTGAACGGCGTTGGCCCGAAAATGGCACTTGGCATTCTTTCAACTTTAAGTGTGGAGATGCTGATCCATACTGTTGAAAATGAAAATGTGAATACCTTGGTTAAAGTCCCAGGTGTCGGCAAGAAAACGGCTGAACGTTTGATGATTGAACTGCGCGATCGCTTTAAAGCCATGTCTGCGAGCACTGCTCCAAGCAATTCGACAGCTCCACAAATTCAGTTTATGGGCAATTCAGCTGTAGCTGAAGCTGAAGCTGCATTACAGTCTCTCGGTTATAAACCGGCTGAAGCGCAAAAACTGGTGAATGCAGCCAAAGGTGAGTTTACCGAAGCCAGTGACATCATCCGTGCTGCATTAAAGTCGATGAATAAATAAGCAATTTACCTATGAGCAAATTTTCAATCCAAAATTTGCTCGAGCTTTGGCGACATGGATGTCGCCGGTTGAGTTGAGGTACAGGAAGTACCTTCAACTCAACAAAAGATTTTTGTTACTTTTGATCTTTCAAAAGTAAGACAACGCCTACACAATGGCAGTTAAACACAAATCATTATTTGAGGCTGTTTCTGCAGCATCAAACAGCTTCGATAAAGAGATTAAGTTAATAGATATGCAAGACCGTCTCATCAGTGGTTCTGAAAAACCCGAAGATCATTTTGATCGTGCCATCCGCCCGACCTCCCTCGATGACTATATCGGTCAGCCCGTGGTGCGTGAGCAGATGGAAATTTTTATTGGCGCTGCTCGTGGCCGTGCTGAAGCTCTCGATCATACCCTAATCTTTGGACCTCCGGGTCTGGGTAAAACGACGTTAGCGAATATTATTGCCCGTGAAATGGGTGGCAATCTCAAATCGACTTCAGGTCCAGTATTAGAACGTGCGGGCGATCTGGCGGCAATGCTGACCAATCTTGAGGAAGGTGATGTTCTGTTTATTGACGAGATTCACCGCCTGTCACCTGTGATTGAAGAAATCCTTTATCCAGCAATGGAAGACTACCAGCTGGATATCATGATTGGTGAAGGTCCTGCTGCCCGTTCGATTAAATTGGACTTACCACCATTTACCTTGGTTGCTGCAACCACACGTGCTGGTCTACTCACCTCTCCGCTTCGTGACCGTTTCGGGATTGTGCAGCGTCTGGAATTTTATTCGGTTGATGACCTCACTCATATCGTAAAACGTTCTGCGAGTCTGATGGATGTGCCAATGACCGAAGATGGTGCGAAAGAAATTGCACGTCGTTCACGTGGTACACCGCGTATTGCCAACCGTTTATTACGTCGTGTACGTGACTATGCTCAAGTCAAAGGCACAGGTGAAGTCACTCAGGAAATGGCTCAACGTGCATTAGATATGTTGAACGTGGATAAAGATGGCTTAGATACTTTAGACCGTCGTTACCTGTCGATGTTATTGGAACGCTTTGATGGTGGCCCGGCGGGTGTAGAAGCTTTGGCAGCAGCAATAGCAGAAGATTCAGGTACTCTGGAAGATGTGATTGAGCCTTATCTGATTCAGCAAGGTTATGTGATGCGTACTGCGCGCGGTCGTATTGCGACCAATATGGCTTATTTACAATTTGGCATGACGCCGCCTGAGCCAAAGTAAAGATAAAATTCTTTTGGCTTAGCCATTTTTTATCATAAAGAAAAAGAGCTAATTGACTACTGCAATCAATTAGCTCCAAAAGCACAAACTCAAATCTTTATTATTAAGTAGTTTATTTAGCTATATAATTATTGCCCTTCAAACAAATACTTAGGCTATTTCTTTTAAAATTCTATCAATAATAATTATGAAATAATCAAAGCAACTTTAATGCCAAAATAGTATTTAACTTAGAGAAATAGTTGAAACTTACATAATGAGAGTTTTTTAAATCAGATATAAATTCCCTTCAATAATTCCCTATTAGTTTGAATTTTTTAAATAAAATAGACCATTAGATTTTTATAATTACATAATTTTACAATATCTACCTCTGTAAAATTCCCTTTATCAGCAAGTACTAAAAATGAATATACCAAAAAGGTATGAAACCCATACTCAGAGGGTTTTGGTCAAATGTAGTGCATTATGTAATGCTCAGGCATCACTTTAACTCTATTCTGATTTTTAAGGTTCTCCCTGATATGAACATGCATAAGACGCTTTCACTTTGTCTCCCTCTTCTATTCTGTAGTCAACTAGCTTTAGCAGATTGGGTAGATGATTCAGTTAAAGCAGCCGAAGCGCATACCATCAAACTGCGCCAGCATATTCACCAATATCCTGAACTGGGCAATATGGAATTTAAAACCTCGGAATTAATACAAAAAGAATTAAAGTCCTATGGCATTGAAGTACGTAAAGGTTATGCCAAAACAGGTGTGATCGGCGTTCTAAAAGGTTCAAAACCTGGCCCAGTCATGGCATTACGTGCAGATATGGATGCCTTGCCGATTCAGGAAACGGCAGCCGTACCTTTTGCCAGCAAGCAGAAAGGCATTTATCAAGGTAAGGAAACTTATGTGATGCATGCCTGCGGTCATGATGCGCATACTGCAATGCTACTAGGTGCCGCCAAAGTGCTCGCTGCCAATAAAGATAAGATTGCCGGAACCGTGGTATTTGTATTCCAACCTGCTGAAGAAGGCGGTGCAGATATTGATAACTTTAGCCAGGGCGATCAGATCGGCTCACGTAAAATGCTTGCCGATGGTGCACTCAAGAATCCCCAGCCTGAAGTCATTTTTGGAATGCATGTGATGGCTGGTATGCCAAGCGGCAATATTTTCTATAAAGATGGTGCGATTCTCAATAGCGCGGATCATTTACGTATTCAGGTAGATGGCCATCAGGTACATGGTTCAATGCCTTGGGCAGGTCGTGATCCCATCTATGCTTCTGCACAGATGATTAATAATTTACAAAGTCTGGTAAGTCGTAAAGCTGATTTAACCAAAGGCATGGGCGTGGTCAGTATTGGAAGTATTCAGGGGGGTACCACAGGAAACGTAATTCCTAATCAGGTGAATATGGTTGGTACGATTCGTTCTAATAGTGAAGATGTCCGTCAAGGTATTTTAAAAGACTTGCCGAAAATACTGGAACACAATGCCGCAGCCAATGATGTCAAAGTCAAAGTAGAAATTGCA
>NZ_DFDO01000110.1:0-5440 GCF_002367915.1 Acinetobacter sp. UBA3025 | reverse complement strand
ATCATGGTAATCCAGGTGAAACCAGCACCTACGCTATAACGCATATTGCCTGCATCGAAACCAAAGTTATCCTTACAGTATTGCTTTGCATCTACATCAGTATTTTGTGGATCAAGATATAAATTTCCACGAGGTACATCACACTGAGTATCAAAAACTTGTGCTCCCTCTGCAAAGAGTACTGGACGAACCTGACGTGCCCAATCTCCTTTAAATGGTACAGGAAGGACTAACTCAGTACCAAACTGAACTAAAGCATTACCACCCACTTCTTCTGGACCATAGTCTTGTTGTCGTGATTCATTGTATGTTACACCTGGATACTTAGGGCCTAAGGTACTATTTTCATAACCACGTACTGAACCATAACCACCGGCATAGAAGTTCTTATAGAAAGGCAGGTCATTACCATAACCTAAACGACCATAACCACGCAGAACAAAGTCTTTGCCTAATGGGAAGAAAGCCTGAGCATCATAGGTGAGCTTTTGATATTCCACATCACTTCCTGGCAAGGCAATTTCTGCATTAACACGATGTGACATACCTGTGGTCGGGAACATTGGACGGTTCAAGGTATTATAAGACCAACCTAGATTCAGGTTATAGGTTAAGAAATCACCTTTAAACTCATCAGGAAAAGAGATCCATCCTTCATTATTAGGACCACAGGTGCCATCTTCGCTATTCAGCAAACCTTCTGGACAGTATCTACCTGGACTTCCTGTTTCCTTACCGCCATTTGCTAGCAAATAATCACGTACATATGTAGATACGTATGGCCCTGTGGTAACTTCAGTCTGGTCTATATTCAGACCCAGGCTTACACTCTGATTCTCATCAATTGGATAACCAAAATTAATACCACCACCAAAACTGTCTGTAACATAATTATTTACGTTGTAATTATCATCAAGCTTTGTTTTACGGTAGTAAAGATTATAACCGCGACGTACACCATCAATCGTGAAGTACGGATCCATTACACTCAAATTATAGTAATCCTGAGTTTCGGAACGTGACAGGTCAATCGAAACGCTGTTCCCTGTACCCAGGAAGTTAGTCTGACTTAATCCAGCCTGGAACGTTACACCACCACTTTGAGAGAAACCAACAGCTAGAGTACTTGTACCTGAATGCTGCTCTTCAACTGCCACATTCAAATCAATCTGATCTGGTGATCCTGGAATACGAACAGGTTTGATATCAACTGTTTTAAAGAAACCAGTACGCTCTAAACGTACTTTAGACAGGTCAATCTTCTCATTGCTTGCCAGCGCACTTTCCATCTGGCGCATTTCACGACGTAATACTTCATCGGCAGTTTTAGAGTTACCTGTGAAGTTGATGCGACGTACAGTCACTTGCTGACCCGGATTAATATAGTAGTTCAGATCAACCTGTTTAGTTTCGTTATTGATTTGAGGTACAACATTTACTTCAGCATAGTAATAACCAGCATTACCATATTTACGTAGCAATAGCTGCTTGACCGCATTCACTCGTTCCTGAGAGTAGGTATCACCTTCTTTATACAACTGCAAAGCTTGTAGCTCTTCAGGTTTATAAAGCGCATCGCCCAGGAATTTGGTTTGTCCAAACTTAAACTGTTCGCCTTCATTGACCGAAACTTCAATAAACACATTCTTTTTATCTTCACTCAGGTTCAGACTTGAATTGGTAATATTGAAGTTGATGTAACCACGGTTCAGATACATCGCACGTAAAGCTTCCAGGCTCGCAGCCATTTTTTCACGTGCATAACGGTCATTACGTGAAATGACCGAGCTCCAGCCACTTTCTTTAACAGCGAAAGCCTGCTTAATATCTGATTCTTTAAAGACAGTATTGCCGATAATATTGATATCAAAAACTTTAGCGGCTTTACCTTCAACAAAATCAATCAGTACTTCAACGCGGTTATTTGGTCGCGGTGTCGTTGTTACCGTAATATCGGCATCATAACGACCTTGCTGCATATATTGCTGTTCCAGCTCGGTTTCGACTGTTTGCAGTGCAGATTTCTTCAGTACCTCACCTTCAGCCAGACCCATTTTTTTCAGGCCTTCTTCCAGCGCTTCCTTTGGAATCAGCTTATTGCCTTTCAGCTCGATTTTTGAAATTACCGGACGTTCTACAACCTGGAATACCAAGGTACTGCCCTGCTGAACGGCTTTAATGTCATCAAATAGTCCAGATGCATACAAACTACGAATCGCATTGGCAATGATCGGATCATTCACCCGGTCACCACTGTTGATTGGCACCAAGCCGTACACATTTTCTGGAGTTAAACGTACCAATCCATCAAATTTTATATCTTGTACAATGAAGTCTTCTGCCGCATATACTTGTTGTGCTACTGCCATTGCACTAACGAGTGCCAAAGGCATAAATAAATGTGTGTGCTGCATGCCAGTCTTTTCCGCTGTTAATTATTCCATTTACGTTATTATAAACGCATAAAATCATTAAATAATGCCAAAAGCATCATACTGCCGAGCAGTACCATACCAATTTTTAATCCAACCAATTGTATTTGTTCAGAAACAGGTTTACCACGAATTAATTCGATAAAATAATAAACCAGGTGTCCGCCATCAAGCATTGGGATTGGCAATAAGTTTAATATCCCTAAACTTACACTCATTAGCGCCATAAAGGAAATAAAAGTTTCCCAACCCATTTCCGCGCTTTGTCCTGCCACTTTGGCAATGGTAATCGGGCCAGAAAGATTATCCAGACCAATCAGACCACGTACCATTTTGACGATCGAGTTCAGAATCATTGAAGACAGATGTGCTGTCTTGTCAAACGCCATCACCATCGCCTCAACAGGCGTATAGTGAATCATCTGTTTATATTCAGCAGGAATTGTCACCTTGCCCGGATCGCTTTGAACTCCGAGCATACCGGTTACATTCCCCATATTGTCACGTTTACCTTGCGGCATGACTTGAAGATGTACCACCTTATTACCACGTAATACATCTATCTTAAGTAATTTTTCTGGTGATGCCTGTACCACCTGTACCACATCGAACCAGTCTTTCATCTGTACACCATCAATGGCCAGAATCTTGTCACCTTCTTTAAGACCCTGACGAATGGCTGCACCATCTTCACTCAGTTTGCTCACCACAGTCGGAATTTCCGGACGATATGGCAAGAAACCTAGTGTATCAAGGGGTGACTGACTTTGATCTTTAAGAAAGTCTTGAATTGGTAACTGGAATATCTTGTTTTCACCCGCACGATCTGCCTGAATCGAAACCACACCAGTTTCACCCACACGATCCACCAAGGCATAACTCAGTTTTTCCCAAGTTTCGACTTGTGTACCATCTACAGCGACAATCTTGTCGCCCGGCTGCATCTGTACCGCGGCTGCAGGTGTGTTTGGTAAGACCTTACCTACACGAGTATTCAGCTGTTCCTGTGCAGGTAAAAAAAGTACCCAAAACAGGACAACAGCTAAAAGCAGGTTAATGAGAGGACCCGCAGCAACGATGGCAATACGTTTCCAGGGATGCTGACGGTTAAAGGCTTTAGGCAAGTCTTCTTCTGCCACACTGCCTTCACGCTCGTCCAGCATTTTGACATAGCCACCCAAAGGCAAAGCTGAAAGCTGATATTGGATACCGGATTTTTTGGAAGTCCATTTTAGGAGGGTTGGCCCAAAGCCAATGGAATAGACCAGTACTTTAACGCCCAGTTTACGTGCCACAATGTAGTGACCAAACTCGTGAATCGCAATTAAGGGACCGAGTAATAGGATTGCGGCTGCAATAATAAACAAGGCGTTCATGTCTTAACTTCCTTTATTCACAACATATTGCTGTGATAAACCTCGTGCTGTGTGATCTGCATGCAGGATAGTATCCAGATCGTGTGCTGGTTGATTGTCCATCTGGTTCAGGACAGTTTCAACCACCTGAGGAATTTGGGTAAATCTGATTTGCTGATTTAAAAATGCAGCAACTGCAATTTCATTGGCCGCATTCAAAATTGTAGGCGCAATTCCACCACTCTTCATGGCTTGACGTGCTAATTTCAGTGCCGGAAAACGAACCACATCCGGTTCCTGGAAATTCAGCTGTGAATGCTTAAACAAATCCAGAGCCGGGATATGGGTACTGATCCGTTGCGGCCATGCCAAAGCATGTGCAATTGGCGTGCCCATATCCGGGTTGCCCATTTGTGCCAATGTCGACCCGTCCACATATTGCACCATGGAATGAATAATACTCTGTGGATGCACAACAACTGTAACAAATTGTTCTTGAACTGCAAACAAATGACACGCTTCGATAAGTTCCAGTCCCTTATTCATTAAAGTAGCGGAATCTACGGAAATCTTTTGCCCCATTGACCAGTTAGGATGTTTGCAGGCTTGAGCAGGTGTCACATCATGCAATTGTTCAAGCGAATGGTTCAGGAATGGACCGCCAGAAGCAGTCAGTAAAATCTGATGAACACCGAGCTTAGGTTGACCATTACGTTCGGCATCAAAGTAGTTTTGAGGCAGGCACTGGAAAATTGCATTATGTTCAGAGTCGACAGGCAATAATAATGCACCATAATCTCGCGCGGCTTGCATCATGATGTCGCCGGACATGACCAAGGCTTCTTTATTAGCCAATAGGACACGCTTACCCGCTTTGACTGCAGCCAAGGTAGGAAGCAGGCCTGCCGCCCCGACAATTGCTGCCATTACGATATCAACATCCGCATGCTCTGCAACTGAAATTAAGCCTGCTTCGTTCTGAAGAATTTCGATATCTGATAAGCCCTGCACTTGTAGCAACTGAGAAAGCTCATCGACTTTATTTGCAGGCACTACAGCCACTTTAGGACGGTACTGCTGACAGATTTCTGCCAGCTCAGTAATACGACTTTGCGCTGTCACAGCGAAAACCGAGTAAGCTTCAGGATGTTGCTGCAAAATTTTTAAAGTACTTTGACCAATTGAACCTGTAGCACCCAGTATACAAACAGCTTGTGACATTTATAAATCTACGCCAATAAGTTTTAAAACATATATGCCTGTTGCAAAGATAGGAGCTGCAGCAAGCAAAGAATCAATACGATCTAGTACACCACCATGACCCGGCAAAATACGGCCCGAATCCTTGATTCCAGCACGACGCTTAATCATGGATTCAAACAAGTCACCTAGCACTGAACTAAATACGGTAATAACAGAAAGGATCAGGAATAGACATAGCTCTGGCCAGGTCATATCCAGATAAAGTGAAGCGACGGCAACCACGATGAGCATGGAGGTAAGAATACCGCCGTATAGACCCTCTATCGACTTGTTTGGGCTGACATTTGGTGCGAGTTTTTTCTTGCCGAATTTGCGTCCAACAAAGTAAGCGCCACTGTCTGCACCCCATACCAGCAGGAACAGGTACATCAACCACCATGGGGAGTTTAG
>NZ_DFDO01000290.1:0-4224 GCF_002367915.1 Acinetobacter sp. UBA3025 | reverse complement strand
GCTTTTTTCCAAGAAGTAGAACCAGCGCGAAGACCTACAGTTACGTCTACACCAGAATCTTTAAGGTTAAGCGCGTGCGCGTGACCTTGTGAACCATAACCAATGATCGCTACTTTCTTAGATTGGATGATAGATAAGTCGCAGTCTTTATCGTAAAAAATTTGCATTGCTGTCTCCGCTTAATGCTTGTTTGTCTGTTTAACCAGGCAGTGAATCTTGTATTTACACTGCCTGATACCCCCTTCTTTTTAGGGTGAGGAAATACTTTAAAATTAGATTGTCAGTACTTTTTCGCCGCGTGCGATACCTGATACGCCTGAACGCACCACTTCCAGAATCGTGTTTTCTGCTAATGCATCAATAAAACCGTCGATTTTCTCAGTCGTACCCGCGATTTGAATCGTGTAAGTTGTTGGCGTTACGTCAACCACCTGACCACGGAAAATATCGGTCGTACGTTTGATTTCATCACGGGTTGCGCCTAAAGCTTTCACTTTGATCAACATCAACTCACGTTCAATATGCGCACCTTCAGACAGATCCACCACTTTAACCACTTCTACCAGCTTGTTCAGCTGTTTAGTGATCTGTTCGATCTTGTGATCATCACCATAAGTCGTCAAAGTCAGACGTGAAAGTGTTGGGTCTTCAGTTGGCGCAACGTTCAGTGTTTCAATGTTGTAGCCGCGTTGTGAGAATAAACCTACCAAGCGAGAAAGCGCGCCTGCTTCGTTTTCTACGAGTACAGAGATAATATGTCTCATTTCGTGCGCTCCCCTTTTGCTAACCACATATCCTGCATCGATTGACCCGCAACCAGCATTGGATATACGTGTTCTGTACGGTCAACCATTACGTTAATAAATACGCACTTATCATTGATTGCCATTGCTTCTTCAAGCTTAGACTCAAGCTCGTCTGCATGGTCAATCTGAATGCCTACATGACCATAAGCTTCCATCAATTTTGTAAAGTCAGGTAAAGACTCTACATATGAGCTAGAGTGACGGCCTTCGTAATTCATGTCCTGCCACTGTTTTACCATACCCAAGGCACGGTTATTCAGGCACAGGATTTTTACGTTCAAGCCATATTGCTTACAAGTAGAAAGTTCCTGGATACACATCTGAATCGATGCTTCACCAGTAATACAAACCACTTGCTGATCCGGGAATGCAAGCTTAGCCGCCATTGCATATGGCAGACCAACACCCATCGTACCTAGACCACCAGAGTTGATCCATTGACGAGGACGCTTGTAGCGATAATGCAATGCACCGAACATCTGATGCTGACCAACGTCAGAGGTAATGATCGCTTCGCCATTGGTGACTTTGTCTAGAGCACGAACCACTTGCTGTGGTTTCATAGAACCATCAGTCGGTACATCGAACTTCAAGCCATGAACCTGACGCCATTCATCAATCTGTTTCCACCATGCCGCAATCGCTTCAGGATTTGGCTTGGACACATTCATTTGCTTCAACTGGTTCAGCATTTCGTTCAGTACAGGTTCTACTGCACCCACGATTGGAATGTGCGCCATGATGGTTTTAGAAATGGTCGCCGGATCGATGTCAATGTGAATGACTTTGGCATTCGGGCAGAATTTCGCAGGGTTATTGGTTACACGGTCATCGAAACGCGCGCCTACACATAGAATCACGTCTGCATTGTGCATGGTCATGTTTGCTTCGTAAGTACCGTGCATACCCAACATGCCGATGAACTGTGGATCATCGCCCGGGAATGCGCCAAGGCCCATCAGAGTATTGGTAACCGGGTAACCCAATAGATGCGCAAGCTCAGTTAATTGTGCTGAAGCATTGCCCTGAACCACACCACCGCCTGAGTAAATGACTGGGCGTTTCGCATGAATCAGTTCATCAATCGCTTTACGGATTTGACCTGAGTGACCACGATATGGTGGTTGATACGAACGCATCTTCACTTTTTCAGGATATTCGTAAGCAAATTTCTCTGCTGGGTTGGTTGCATCTTTAGGAATATCAACTACAACTGGACCTGGACGGCCAGATGACGCGATATAGAATGCTTTTTTGATAATTGAAGGAATTTCGCTGGCATGGCGAACCTGGAAGCTGTGCTTCACGATTGGGCGAGAAATACCGACCATATCAGTTTCTTGGAACGCATCCTCACCGATCAAATGGCTTGCAACCTGACCAGACAGGATCACCATTGGAATGGAATCCATATAAGCCGTTGCAATTGGAGTAACGGTATTGGTCGCGCCTGGGCCAGAAGTGACCAGCACAACACCAGTTTTACCTGTTACGCGTGAGTAAGCATCCGCCATGTGACCGGCAGCTTGTTCGTGACGTACGAGGTAATGATTAATTTTGTCTTGTTGAAATAGCGCATCATAAATATGCAGTACTGCGCCGCCTGGATATCCAAAAACATGTTCAACGCCTTCATCCGCTAATGCGCGAACGAGCATTTCACCACCAGATAGAAGTTCCAACGTGATTCACCCTATATTATTCACTGCACAAATGGGAGGCATTTGCAGTGTTCATTCATTAACTGTCTGCACTGTTATAGCACACAAATTTCATAGTTTTCAAAGCAATAGGAATAAAAAATCCGATCTACCTGCTGTTCGAGCAATACAAGATCTAAAACATGTTGGGGTAAACATATTTTGTTCGCTTTGTTCAATTTTTCGGCTAGAAAAATTGCCCATTGCATGACATGACACTTATTCGAAGGGTGATCGATCTAAGGCATATAAAACTATTGCTGCATTCTTGTGTTTTCAGCCTTTAAAGTCAAGTTTAAAAAACAGGCTATTATTGTTTATACGTCTAAAATTTGCTGCTTTTACAGGCAATTTCGACTTTAACTCTGGTTTTTAGCTTTAAAATTCTAATTTAAATTAATAAATTTCATATACTTAAAACTTTAATTTTATAAATTTTTAATATGTCTTATATAAAAAAATTGAATGAATTTTTAAGAAACTTAATGCAACTGTTTATAAATAAATTTCTTTTTATATAAAATTACTCTTTTTAGGTATCAGCTCAAAACATTAAGATCACTACTGATCACAAAATTAATTGAATTAAAAATCATCTTATGGCAAAAAATTCTCTACAATAACAACCCTATTTAACCGCTTGAAATTTTCAGGACTTTTACTCATGAAAAGATCTTTCCTGACCGCATTAAGTTTTGCCACTACGTTTGTTTTAGGTGTAGCAAGCAGCTCTGCTTTAGCGATTGAATATTATAAATGGGTCGATGCCAAAGACGTGACTCACTACACTAAAACCCCGCCTCCTAAAAATGCCAAGCACAAAAGCAAAGTAGAAACCTATGGCTGGAACAATTCCGCGCCTACCCCAGCAAGAACAACCGAAAATGAGAACCAGACCGAAACGGGTAACTCAAACTCATCTGCAGCTGTGCCTGTCGTTTCTGAAAATGAGCAGCAACAGCGTGAAGCTAATGAAGCTTTACAACGTGGTCAGTCTGAGCGTGTAGCCTTCTAATCATACTCGTCTGCCAATTTAGATTTTTCCTGCAGAATCCCATCCGCAAAATTCACTTTTAGGTGTGTTTTGCGCTATGCTGTGCCTTATATTTTTTTAACCGTTCTCTTGTATTACGTATATGACTACTCACATTGACTCAGAATATCAAGCCAGTGCGATTGAGCCTCAAGTCCAACAGGACTGGGAATCTCGCAAAGCCTTTAAAGTTGCCGACACTGTAGAAGGTCCACGTCGTTATATCCTCTCGATGTTCCCTTACCCAAGTGGCAAACTGCATATGGGTCATGTGCGTAACTATACGATTGGTGACGTGATCAGCCGCTTTCACCGTCTAAAAGGCGAAACTGTATTACAACCCATGGGTTGGGATGCTTTCGGTCTTCCTGCGGAAAACGCTGCCATTGCACACCAGGTCGCTCCTGCAAAATGGACTTTCGAGAATATTGATTACATGCGTAATCAGTTGAAGAAACTTGGCCTGTCTGTAGATTGGGATCGTGAATTCGCAACCTGCACACCAGAATACTATCGCTGGGAACAATGGCTATTCGTTCAGCTTTATAAAAAAGGCCTGATCTACCGTAAACTTTCTACAGTCAACTGGGACCCAGTAGACCAGACAGTTCTTGCCAATGAACAAGTTGAAAATGGTCGCGGCTGGCGTTCAGGTGCATTGGTTGAAAAACGTGATATTCCAATG
>NZ_DFDO01000172.1:0-4177 GCF_002367915.1 Acinetobacter sp. UBA3025 | reverse complement strand
TTACCATACATATTCTTTTCTTTAATGACATCAAAGTGTTTGCATAACACTTCTTCTTTATCACTGATCAGATTGATAGTCAGATTCTGTTTTTCAGTAAAGTTCTGGTGCGCTTTAACCGAATCACGTGATACGCCCAGAATAGTCGTATTGAGCGCATCAAACTGATCTTTTAAACAAGAAAAACCGACTGCCTGAGTGGTACAGCCAGGTGTCGAATCTTTAGGATAAAAATAGATCACCAGCCATTCTGCATCCAGTTGGGCCAGATTAATTTCACCTGTAGTGGTCGGAAAAGTGTGCTCAAGTAAGCTGATCTCAGACATGATCTCTCCAATTTTTCTAAATTTTTTTCAAAAAAATAAGCCACATTATAGTGGCTTATTCTAGAAAAACATCTGTCAGGATTATTTCTTTTGAGCGGCTTTATTGGCTTCTGCAGCAAGTGAGTTTAATTTACCTGCGAGCTGTGGGCCTACACAAGACTGCACGTTTTGGCTTTGTTTTTTAACAAAGTCTAAAGTTGCAGGGTTTTTCTTCTGGTTAATGGTGCTTTGAATCTGCCATTTTTGAGCTTGAGTCAATTTACCTTCTGCATCCACTTCACATGTACAAAGCTTATTCACATCAGACTGAGTCAGTTTTTTATACTTCACTGCCTGTTTGTAGGGAATAGCGCAGGCTTTAATTAAACCGTCACGCACATTTGAACTGCTTCCAGCATTTTTCATGGCAGTTGTATATTCTTTTTTCATCGCCTCAAATTCTGCTTTTGCCTTAGCTTGA
The DNA here is from genome assembly GCF_002367915.1 of Acinetobacter sp. UBA3025. Lineage (NCBI taxonomy): Bacteria > Pseudomonadati > Pseudomonadota > Gammaproteobacteria > Moraxellales > Moraxellaceae > Acinetobacter > Acinetobacter sp. UBA3025. Next base: position 3,391 of record NZ_DFDO01000172.1, on the reverse strand, counting down.
TCATTATTTGCAAAAGATGCAGTTGAAAATAGGGCAGACAAAGAGAGTAGGCTAGTCGCAAGTAATTTGGCTTTAATATTCATAATATGGATTTATAACCTTGATCGATTTTAAAGGTAATAACGTGTCGGGTCTTCAACACCTGCATCAGCAAAACCTTGCTTGCGTAAACGACAACTGTCACATGTTCCACACGCACGTCCTTGGTCATCTGCTTGGTAGCAAGATACCGTTTGACTGTAGTCTACGCCATGTTCTAGGCCTAAGCGAATGATATTTGCTTTGGATAAATGTAACAAAGGTGTTTCAAATTTCAGGGCTTGACCTTCAACACCGACCTTGGTTGCAAGGCGTGCCATGTTGGCAAAAGCTTCAATAAATTCCGGGCGGCAGTCTGGATAACCTGAATAATCCACTGCATTAATACCAATCACAATTGCCTCAGCACCGAACACTTCTGCAGCAGCCAAAGCATAAGATAAGAAGATGGTATTTCGTGCAGGTACATAGGTTACCGGAATACCTTCCTGCAATTGGTCTGGTACCTCAATGCTATGATCAGTAAGGGCTGAGCCGCCCAGGTTACCTAAATCAATATTGATGACACGATGTTCTACACCCGAGCGTTGAGCCAGCGCACGAGCTGCATCAAGTTCTGTAGTAGAGCGTTGGCCATACATAAAACTCAGTGCGATACATTCATAGCGTGCCTGCGCCCAAGCCAGACAGGTTGTTGAATCTAATCCGCCAGATAACAATACAATGGCACGAGGGCGCATAACAAATACTCCAATATAGTAAATTTACAAAAATTAACGACCAGTTTCATCATTCCATAACAACTTGTGCAGCTGCAGCTGGAAACGAACAGGGAGATGGTCTTCTAAAATCCATTGGGCCAGATCACGTGCCAGCTGTGGCATACGCGCTGTACCTTTTTCCACTTCAAAAGCAGGCGAGAACCAGACCGTACTGACTTTTTCACTAAGCTGGTATTGTTCAACCTGCTGTTTGGACCATTCATAATCTTCACGATTACAGATTACGAACTTGATCTGATCGTGCTGGGTTAAGTGGTCGAGATTGGAAAGCAAATTTCGTGCAACTTCACCTGAAGTTGGCGTTTTTAAATCCAGAACTTTAGATACCCGTGCATCCACTTTGGACACGTCTAACGCACCACTGGTTTCTAAAGAGACTTCACAGCCTAAATCTGCAAGTCGCTGCATCAGAGGTAGGGCGTTCGGTTGTGCCAATGGTTCACCACCTGTCACACAGACATAAGGCGTTTTAAAATCAAGCGTGGTCTGAATGATGTCATCTAAAGATTTTCGCTCGCCACCTTCAAAAGAATAGGTAGTATCGCAATAGGTACAGCGCAGCGGACATCCGGTTAAGCGGATAAATACGGTCGGTAAACCTGCAGTATTGGCTTCACCTTGTAATGAATAGAAGATCTCCGTAATGCGTAAGCCCGCAGACGGATCAGAAACTGGAATTGCGGAAGATCGAAGCGTATTCATAACAACATTAACCACTGAAAAATAAATAACAATGTATAAAAATAAAAATCCCTACGATCATTGCTGACCGTAGAGACGAGGAGCGGTTGAAGCTCCGAGGAACACAAATGTGTCCTCTAAGTTAAGACATCTTAGTCTTCGCGTAGCAGATCGTTCAGGCTAGTTTTAGCACGAGTTTTCGCATCTACTTTTTTCACGATTACAGCTGCATATAAGCTGTATTTACCGCATTTAGATGGTAGGCTGCCTGATACTACAACAGAACCAGCAGGTACACGGCCATAATGGATTTCGCCAGTTTCACGGTCATAAATCTTGGTAGATTGACCAATGAATACGCCCATTGAAATTACAGAACCTTCTTCAACGATTACGCCTTCAACGATTTCAGAACGTGCACCAATGAAACAGTTGTCTTCAATAATAGTTGGGTTAGCTTGAAGCGGTTCAAGAACACCACCGATTCCTACACCACCAGACAAGTGAACATTTTTACCGATTTGAGCACATGAACCTACAGTTGCCCAAGTATCGACCATTGTACCTTCATCTACATAAGCACCGATGTTCACATAAGAAGGCATCAGTACCACGTTTTTCGCCTGGAAAGAACCTTTACGCGCTACCGCCGGAGGAACAACACGTACGCCAGCAGCTTTAAACTGCTCGTCAGTCCAGTCAGAGAATTTAGTATCTACTTTATCGTAGAAGCGAAGATCACAAGCTTCCATTGGTTTGTTATCGTTTAATTTAAATGATAACAATACCGCTTTCTTAATCCATTGATGAACAACCCATTCACCTTCGATTTTTTCAGCAACACGTAAAGTACCATTGTCCAGGCCAGCAATTACTTCCTCAACTGCTTGACGGATTTCAGCAGGACAGTCTGCTGCTGTGAAATTCGCACGGTCTTCAAACGCTTGTTCAATGATTGTTGAAAGCTGAGACATGATCTTCCTTCCAGAAAAAAATTTCCGATATTTTACACTATATTGCTCTAAAAAGATGGAAAACTAGGAAGGGTGCTGAATTAAATTCGCAAGTAAAGTGATTAGTATCCTTTTCGTATTTTAGATATGTACAAACATTGTTTAAAAAAGGCTTATCATTCAACAAGAAAAATTAATATGTATCAAAAAATAACAAAAGCTCAGCAAAACACGAATAAAAAATATTCATTGACTCCTTTATATTGAGCTCATCACGAATAACTAATGATGAAAAAAAAGTTCTTTTGAGGAGAGAAATAATGAAAGCTTTATATCAACTTTTAGCAGTATCCGTTCTAGCTGCCACGGCTGGATCTGTCATGGCTGCTGATGAAACAATCGTAACAGATGAAGGCGTAGCTGAATTCTCTTTCTTTAAACCTGCAGCTGTTCGTGCTGAAGTCGGTACTACCGGTTACGGTGGCGCGATCTCTTGGAATGCTAACCCTTATGTAGGTGTTACTCTAGGTTATAACGGTGGTGATATTTCATGGTCAGATGATTTATCAATCAACGGTTCTAAATATGACCTGGATATGGACAATAACCTGACTTATTTGAACGCTGAGATTCGTCCTTGGGCGAACTGGTTCTATATGGCAGCTGGTGTAGCATATATCGATAATGATTATGATATTGACCGTCGTGTTCGTGATGGGGAGACTTTCCGAGTAAATGATGTAGAATTTGAAGCAGTAGGCGATGCTCGTATCAATGGTAAATTATCATATAAAAACAATATCGCACCTTATGTAGGTATTGGTTTCTCTCCAGCAATTACTAACCGTTGGGGGGTATTTGGTGAAATCGGTGCTTATTACAATGGAAACCCTACTGTTGAATTAACTTCTTCAGGAACTGCAGTAAGTACAGATG
>NZ_DFDO01000292.1:0-9813 GCF_002367915.1 Acinetobacter sp. UBA3025 | reverse complement strand
TGTTTACCTAAAGTCTAGTTCATAATTTTTTTTAATAAATAATTAATATTAATATTAAATAGTTATCTTAATAAAATCCGCAATTTTACTTGTGCAAGTTTATGAACCTACTATGCAAATTTAAATCAACATGCTTAAAATCACATTTTAATATCGTTATTGTCGATGGTGGTCAGGCTGGGCTTTCAGTGAGCCATTATTTCAAACTGGCCAATTCAAACACAATAAAGATCTTTAGATGAACAATTTCTATCTGCTACACAATAAAACCTTATTCAATAAAACTTTAGAGTTGAAGCAACAAATCAAATTTAAATCAGATTTGAAAAATAATTACGGTAGTTGCTGTCCTGTGGTAATAATTCTAATAAACGCTGTACCGCATCAATACGATCATGTGTTTGCCCAATAATCCGTAATAATTGATCGGTATCCTTTATTTGATAAATCAACTGGCTTAAACGGGCATCAAAACAATGTCTCCAAGTACTGAGTAAAGGGCTTTCTGATTTAGATAAAAAGCTACCTTTATATAGCGAGAATGTACTCGAAATAAGATTTGCATTTAATGATTGTTCAGCACGTAAAAAATCACATTGGACTTCACAGGTAAGCCTATAAATCCGAGCCTCAATTGAATGAGGTAATAGGCTACGAAGTTGTGAAAGCTCAGCCTTTAGGGTTTTTAGGCTGACATTACGCTCACCATAAAGGGCATAGTGTAACTCTTCTAAACCAATCCCGTACGGATACAAAGCTAAAATGCAAAGTATTTCAATTTGACGGTGAGTCAAGTTCAAAGTATGCCCATTAAATTGAACCCAGGGTGAACCTAGCGCTTTAATGTATAAAAAATTTTTCTGTTCAAATTTTATTGCTCGCTGTATTAAGTCTGCACAGCGTTCCACAGCAAGAATGCCTAGAGGGGTATGTTTTTTATATTTTGTGGAAAGATTGATAATGCCATGAAATTGACCTGAAGTCGGATCCCAGATAGGTGCTGCATAACAAACCCAATCACGAACGCTGTCCATTTGGTTTTCATGAGAATATACACAACTTGATGTTTGACTATTTAATGTCATACCAATCGCATTGGTCCCAACCGCCTGCGTTGACCAATGGCCACCTTCAATAAAATGTACCTGTTCAGCAGAAGAAAGCATCGCGGAACTACTCCAGGTCCATAACAGAGTACCATGGTGATCTGTAAGACCAATTGCCATATCGGAATCATCAGCAATTCTTAATAAATCGGCATAATTATGCTGAATAGAGCGGCGGAATAGGGAAGTCTGATCTTCTTGAGGCAAAGCCAAAACGGGTGCAGCCTGAACAATATGCTGATTAATTAAATGTGTTGTTTGCAGCTTTTTTGCTGGTGCTGTATTGAACAGGTTCATATCATATTCCTTTATGATTAGACTGTAATATCTTTAAACTTCAGAAATCAATTTCCAGATCTATACTCATTCAATCTTTTCTTACGTGTACCAAATCATTTTTTCTTGGATTCGTTAAATAACCTTTTTTGGGTTTTACCAGCCTTTTAGCTACTTTAAAAGTGTTGTTATGGACTGGAAATGACTATTTTTATCTGAAGTGTTAATAAAAGTAACCATTATGTTGATAAATAGGATCCTTTAAATGATGAAAATGTCATTCACGCACGTAGGGCACAGGTACAGCCTCACCATAATACTGGCGGTCAGCAAAATAACTCGATCGCACTAATGGTGCACTCCAAATATTCTTAAACTCTAAGTGCTCTCCATGAGTTTGATAATGTTTAAACTCTTGCAATGTAACAAAACGATGAATTGGCGCATGTGATTTGGATGGCTGTAGGTATTGGCCGATTGTGACATAATCAATTTGATAATCTTTCAAATCATTTAATAACGCAATAACCTCAGCTTCAATCTCTCCTAAACCCACCATCAAACCACATTTCGTTGGGATATCAGGGCAGTAGTGTTTAAATTTCTTAAGTAAATTCAATGAATGCTGATAGTCAGCGCCTGGTCGCATGGCTTTATACAGGCGTGGCACGGTTTCAATATTGTGATTAAAAACATCAGGTGGATTTTTGCTCAGAATTTTAAGTGCAATATCTGCGCGACCACGAAAATCAGGAACCAAAACTTCAATCAAAGTGTCTGGACTAGTTTGACGAATTTCTCGAATGCAATCTGCAAAATGCTGTGCACCGCCATCTTTTAAATCATCTCGGTCAACGGAAGTAATCACAACATACTTTAAGTTTAGATTCTTCACTGTTTCAGCCAAATGCAGTGGCTCGTTAATATCTAAGGCATTAGGACGGCCATGCGAGACATCACAGAATGGACAGCGTCGAGTACAGATATCTCCCATAATCATGAATGTTGCTGTTCCACTACCGAAACATTGCGGCAAGTTAGGACAAGCTGCTTCTTCGCAAACGGTATGTAGTTTTTGTTGTCTTAATAAATCCTTAATGATTTGGACTTCCTCAGGTCGACTAATTTTAGTCCGGATCCATTCTGGCTTTTTCGGTATCGTTTCCGTTGGAACAACTTTAATTGGAATACGCGCCATTTTTTTAGCGCCACGTAGCTTCTTTCCAGTTAATACTGGGTTATTTAAATCCATTTCAAACACTCCGTCGTTTAAAATAATTAATATTGAGCCTGATATTAAATAAGCTGCTTTAAATGCATTAATAATATTAAAACAGGGCAAAAAACTTATCATATAAAACAAAGGTTGGTTAAAGGTTTGTTTTAGTATATAGCTGAATAATATTAAAAAATTTACAAATTTCTTAATTTTATAAACCATTGTTTTTAATGTTTATCTTATGTTTTTATGCATTATATTTTTTTAGTCTAATATGAAATTAAATAAAAATATTCTTATATAAATATACGATTTAAAAATCCAGTTATTCAATTTGGGATTTTCTTTTAAGCGTAGTTAATAAGGAATAAATATATGCAATTAACGGAAGAGCAATTGCTAGCAGCATACAAAAGAATGCGCGACATTCGTGAATTTGAGGATCGACTTCACGATGAAAACAATACAGGTGATATCCCAGGTTTCATCCATCTTTATAGCGGTGAGGAAGCTGTTGCCGTAGGGATCTGTGAAAATTTAACAGATAAGGACTTCATTACCTCAACACATCGTGGTCACGGACATTGTATTGCAAAGGGCTGTGACATTCACGCCATGATGCTAGAAATTTTTGGCAAAGATGATGGTTTGTGTCGTGGTAAAGGCGGCTCAATGCACATTGCGGACTTAGATAAAGGCATGCTCGGTGCAAACGGTATTGTGGGTGGTGGTCCACCTTTGGCTATTGGGGCAGCTTTAAGTGCTAAAACACTCAAAAATGGGGGGATTGGTCTATCTTTTACCGGTGATGGCGGTTCAAATCAGGGCTTAACTTTTGAAGCCATTAATATGGCTGTTGTGTTAAAGCTTCCTGTCATTTTTGTTTTTGAAAATAACGGTTTTGGTGAAGGTACTGCACATGATTATGCCGTAGGCAGTAAAGATATTGCAGGCCGAGCAGCAGGTTTTGGCTTACCCGCTGAAAAAGTAGATGGAACAGACTTTTTTGCTGTGTATGAAGTTGCACAAAAAGCCATTGAACGTGCCCGCCGTGGTGAAGGTCCGAGTGTGATTGAAACGGTAACCAACCGATTTTATGGACATTTTGAAGGTGATCCAGGGCTTATCCGTTCTAAAGAAGAACTGGATTATGTCAAAGAACATAAAGATCCATTGAAAATATTCCGCGAAAAAGTCAAAGACAAAATTGACGAAGCCAAGCTCGATGCGATTGACGCTCAGTCTAAAGCCAATGTAGACGATGCCGTTGCAAAGGCACGTGCAGCTAAGTACCCAGAAGTTTCTCAGTTACTTACCGATGTATACGTCTCTTACTAAAGGAATAGTAGAACAATGCCAAATAAAAGTTATCGAAACGCGATTAAAGAAGCAATTGAATTAGAAATGCGCCGAGACCCAAGTGTCATTGTGGTCGGTGAAGATGTTCGTGGTGGACATGGTGGTAAAAATACCGATGATAATAAGCTGGAAGGTTTTGGCGGTGTACTTGGTGTAACCAAAGGCTTATGGACTGAATTTGGTTCTGAACGAGTCATTGATACTCCAATTACAGAATCAGCGATTATTGGTATGGCGGCAGGTGCTGCTGCAACGGGTTTAAGACCTGTGGCAGATTTAATGTTTATGGATTTTTACGGCGTGTGTTATGACATGCTGTATAACCAAGCAGCTAAATTTCGCTACATGTTTGGCGGCAAAGCTAAAGCGCCACTCGTTGTACGTGGCATGATTGGTGCAGGTTTTTCCGCAGCAGCGCAGCATTCTCAGTCGCCATATAACGTGTTTGCCTCAGTGCCTGGTTTAAAAGTGGTGGTGCCTTCAAGTGCCTATGATGTAAAAGGGTTGTTGATTCAAGCCATTCGAGATGACGACCCAGTAGTCTTTTGTGAACACAAGTTGTTGTACGACATTAAGGGCGAAGTGCCAGATGAAGCCTACACTATTCCTTTTGGTGTCGCAAATTACACCCGTGAAGGCACAGATATCACCATTATTGCCTTAAGTTTGATGGTGCATCGTGCCAATGAAGTCGCTGATAAGCTCGCAAAAGAAGGCATTTCGGTTGAAGTGGTTGACCCTAGAACCATTTCACCATTAGACGAAGATGGCATTTTAGAGTCAGTAGCTTCAACAGGTCGTGTGGTGATTGTAGATGAATCAGCAGCACGTTGTGGTTTCGGACATGATGTGGCTGCGCTTATTGCCCAGAAAGGCTTTCATTATCTTAAAGCACCAATCGAATTAGTCACTCCACCACACTCACCCGTACCATTTTCACCAGTACTAGAAAAAGAATGGCTACCTAGTGTAGAACGCATCGAACAGGCTGTACGCAAGACGTTGGAGGCTTAGGATGAGCGAAATTAAAACTTTAGAAATCCCAAAATGGGGTTTGTCCATGGAAGAGGGTACGATTGCCCAATGGCTGATTCAGGAAGGTACCCAATTTAGTAAAGGACAGGAAATTTGTGAAATTGAAACCACAAAAATCGTCAATGTATTGGAGGCACCTTTTGATGGCCTGCTACGAAAAATTATTGCTAACGATGGTGACACACTGGTCGTAGGTGGAATCATTGCAATTTGTGCAGACGCCCAAGTTTCCGATGCAGAAGTTGAAGCATTTGCACAGTCTTTAGGTGGAACACCTGCTGTAACTGGAAATAAAGCGGTAGCAGCGGTTCCTGAAAAAGTCGATGTGGCTCAAGTTGAAACCAAAGTACAAGCTGCTCCTAAACAGAACAGTGTTGGTAATGGATCAAAAGCGGTGACTCAGGGCGGATATTCTATTCCTGATGAGTTACAAGGCTACCAACAAAGGGATGATATTTTTGCAACGCCACATGCCTTGAAATTGGCTGAAAAGCATAATGTAAACTTGGCTCAGATTACGGGTTCTGGACGTGAAGGCCGTATCAGTGTTCAAGATATTCAGGCCGCAGTTCAAGCTGCTGGTGGTTCTTGGCCAGATGTACGTCATCAAGCTAGTACGAAAGCCGCGAAATCTAAAGCAGATGATAGTGATGTTCTAGCAACACCTGTTGCTCGCCGTTTGGCAAAACAATGGGGCATTAATTTGCATGATTGTCGTGCATCGGGTTCACGTGGACGAGTCTGTAAGGAAGATGTTGAAGCTGTATATCAACGGGAAAATCCTGTACAAGCTCAACATACTGAGTATGCGCATCCAACAGAGTCAGCAAAATTCACCACCGTAGCTATGAATGGTATGCGTAAAGCAATCGCTGCACGGCTACAAGCGGCAAAACGCAATGCACCACATTTTCGCTTAACGATAGACTTAAATGTTGAGTCGGTTCAGGCTTTGCGTCAGCAAATTAACAGTACTGTACCGCAAGTCAAACTGTCCATTAACGATATGCTGATTAAAGCTGCTGCTGCTGCACTGATTAAAGTTCCACAAGTTAATGTTCAGTTTGATGAAGAGAATCAGCAGATTTTACAGTTTGAACAGGCTGATATTTCGGTTGCTGTAGCCATCGAAAATGGACTGATCACGCCAATTATTAAAGCAGCGAACCGTAAATCTTTGGCGCAAATTTCCAATGATATGCGTGATCTGGCGACACGTGCCAAAACTGGAAAATTGGCACCTGATGAGTTTCAAGGGGGCAGTTTCAGTATTTCCAATTTGGGCATGCTTGGTATTCAACAGTTTGATGCCATTATTAACCCGCCTCAAGGTGCAATTCTAGCCTTAGGTGCAGCAGAGAAACGTGCTGTCGTTGAAAATGATGAGATTGTTGTTCGTGAAATGGTGACCGCAACATTGTCTTGTGATCATCGTGTCATTGATGGTGCGTTGGGTGCTCAATTCTTATCGGCATTTAAGCAGTTTGTCGAAAATCCTGCATTAATTTTGGTGTAGGAGGAATAGTCATGTCAGATACACAATTTGATCTTGTGGTTATTGGTGCTGGTCCTGGAGGATATGTCGCTGCGATTCGCGCAGCGCAACTGGGATTAAAAACGGCAATCGTTGAAAAACAACACTTAGGCGGAGTATGTCTTAATTGGGGATGCATTCCAACCAAGGCATTATTGAGCGGGGCTGTGCTTGCGCAGCAGTTCAAACATGCAGGGCAGTTTGGCTTTACGCTTAACGCGATTGATTTTGATATTCAAAAACTGGTCCATCATAGCAGACAGGTTTCTGAGCAACTGGTGCAAGGTATCGGTCAACTATTGAAAAAAAATCAAATCACTGTTTTTAACGCAGCAGCCCAGTTTATTGCCAAAGAGCAATTAGAGCTTACAGATGCGAATGGTCAAAAACAGCAGATTTCTGCACCGCATATTATTGTCGCAACAGGCGCACGTGCGGCCAATTTGCCTCATATTCCTGTAGATGGCCATCAGGTCTGGAGTTATAAAGAGGCTTTAGTTCCAGAACAATTACCAAAATCTTTACTGGTCATTGGTTCGGGTGCTATAGGCAGTGAGTTTGCAAGCCTATACCAAGACTTAGGCTGCCAAGTCACCTTGGTTGATATTGCAAAGCAGATTCTTCCTAGCGAAGACATTGAAGTTGCGAAGTATGTACAAAAGCAATTTGAACAGCAGGGTATGCAGGTTTTAACCGAAGCGACTGTAAAAAAAATAGAAACTGATCAGGCTCAAGTACATTGTCATATTGAAACTGCCACAGGTGTACAAATCATTACTGTTGAAAAGGTGCTTTCAGCTATTGGCGTGAAACCAAATGCTGAAAATCTTGGCCTAGAAGCTTTAGGTGTCGAATTAGAGAATGGTTTTATTAAAGTCGACTCATGGTGCAAAACTAATATTGTGGGCGTATATGCAATTGGCGATGTTGCAGGCGCACCGTGTTTGGCACACAAGGCCAGTCACGAGGCTATTCTTTGTGTGGAGAAAATTGCAGGTTTAGATCATGTACATGCTTTAGATCGTACACAAATTCCGGGCTGTATTTTTACCCATCCGCAAGTGGCCAGTATTGGTTTGACAGAACAGAAAGCGAAAGCTGCGGGCTTGAATATCAATGTGGGTAAGTTTCCTTTACAAGCGAATGGTAAGGCATTGGCTTTGGGTGATAGCGCAGGATTCATTAAAACTATTTTTAGTCAGGAAACGGGTGAATTGTTAGGTGCTCACATGGTTGGACATGAAGTTACCGAACATATTCAGGGTTTTGCCATCGCAAAATACCTAGAAGCGACGGATGAAAGCTTAGCGCAGGTCATTTTCCCTCATCCTACTTTGTCTGAGGCGATGCATGAGTCGGTCTTGTCGGCGATGCAACGTGCAATCCATATTTAAGGAGTCGCAACATGCCTAGAGGTTTAAACAACAAAGTTGCTTTAATTACGGGTGCGGCACAAGGCATTGGACGTGGTATTGCCTTACGTTTAGCACAAGAAGGTGTACATATTGCCTTGGTCGATCTTCATCAAGAAAAGTTAAATACTGTTCAACAAGAGGTTGAAGCCTTTGGCGTAAAAGCCACCACATTTATTGCGGATATTTCAGATCCAATACAAATCAGTGACGCTATTAATCATGCAGAATCGACACTTAATGGCTTTGATATCATGATTAATAATGCAGGTATTGCACAAGTCAAAGCTTTGGCAGAAGTAACGCCGAGTGAATTTACCCAAATTATGAACATCAATGTCGGTGGTGTACTTTGGGGGATTCAAGCCGCAGCAAATAAATTTAAACAACGCCAACAGGCTGGAAAAATTATTAATGCATGCTCAATAGCAGGTCATGAAGGCTTTGCTTTACTCGGTGTTTATTCGGCAACGAAATTTGCAGTTCGTGCATTGACGCAAGCTGCGGCTAAAGAATATGCCAGTGCTAAAATTACTGTAAATAGTTATTGTCCGGGTGTTGTTGGTACAGACATGTGGGTCGAAATAGATCAGCGGTTCTCTGAAATTACAGGTGCACCAATTGGTCAAACGTATAAAAAATATGTAGATGGTATTGCTTTAGGACGTGCTGAAACACCAGATGACGTGGCTGCATTAGTTGCATTTTTAGCCAGCGAGGATGCAAACTATATTACAGGTCAGTCTATTTTGACAGATGGTGGAATGGTTTACCGTTAATATCAACATAAGGAATACACAATGAAAGCAGCTCGTTTTTATGACCGAGGGGATATTCGAATTGAAGATATCCCTGAACCGAAAGTACTTCCAGGCACAGTTGGAATTCAAGTTGCATGGTGCGGTATTTGCGGTACAGATTTACATGAATTCATGGAAGGCCCTATTTTTATTCCACCTTGTGGTCATCCACATCCAATTTCGGGAGAATCTGCACCTGTAACAATGGGACATGAATTTTCAGGCGTAGTTTATGCAGTTGGTGAGGGTGTAGACGATATCCAAATTGGACAACATGTCGTAGTTGAACCCTATATTATTGCGGATGATGTCCCGACTGGCCCCAATGATAAGTATCATTTATCAAAAAATATGAACTTTATTGGTTTAGGCGGACGCGGTGGTGGTCTTTCTGAAAAAATTGCAGTTCAGCGGCGTTGGGTGCATCCTATTTCAAATGATATTCCTTTAGACCAAGCAGCATTGATAGAACCTTTGTCCGTTGGTCATCATGCCTATGTCAGAAGTGGCGCAAAAGCTGGCGATATCGCACTGGTTGGTGGAGCAGGCCCAATAGGCTTACTTTTATCTGCTATTTTAAAGGCCAAAGGTCTCACGGTCATCATTACTGAACTGAGTGCAAAACGTAAAGAAAAAGCGATAGAAGCGGGTGTTGCCGATTATGTACTAGACCCATCTAAGATTGATGTAGTTGCTGAGGTAATGAAAATTACAGAAGACCGCGGTGTAGATGTCGCTTTTGAATGTAGTAGTGTCAATAAAGTCATGGATACACTCGTTGCAGCAATGAAACCAACTGGTGTAGTCGTTATCGTTTCTATTTGGAGCCATCCTGCCACAATTAATGTGCATAGTGTGGTGATGAAAGAGCTAGATATTCGTGGCACGATAGCTTACGTCAATGACCATCAGGAAACTATTCGTTTGGTTGAGCAAGGTAAGATTAATCTAGAACCTTTTATTACCCAACGGATTGCATTAGATGATCTTGTTTCTAAAGGCTTTGAAACATTGATTCATAATAATGAGTCTGCTGTAAAAATTATTGTTCATCCGTAGTAACGCCTAATTT
>NZ_DFDO01000336.1:0-4282 GCF_002367915.1 Acinetobacter sp. UBA3025 | reverse complement strand
AGGCAATTGTGCTAAAATGGTACGAGCCGTATTTAGACAATATAGAGCCAACTGACCAGCTGAAAGACCCTAAATCACGTCTACAGGAATATTTACAAGCACGTAAAAAACCTCTCCCAGTTTACGAGGTTGTAGATATTCAGGGTGATGCCCCGAACCAGCATTTCAAAGTGGAATGCCAGGTAGAAGGCTTGCCGGTCATGGCCGGTGAAGGTTCAAGCCGACGATTCGCTGAACAGGCGGTTGCGGCAGATATTTTAAAACATTTGGAGCATAAGTCTTAATGACTACTCATTCCGATCACATTGATGCTGATCACGAGTCGCAAAGCGACAGCAATGACTTGATTAGTCAATTTTTCAGTGCACAGGGTACTGAAATTCCTTCTGATTATCGTAGCGGTTTCGTGGCGATTGTCGGACGTCCAAACGTGGGTAAATCAACCTTGATGAACCACTTACTGGGCCAGAAACTTTCAATTACTTCACGTAAACCACAAACCACACGTCATAAAATCGTAGGGATTGATTCACGTGAAAAGTCTCAGGCGGTATTTGTTGATACACCGGGGATGCATAAAAAAGAAGTGCGTGCCATCAATAAAATGATGAACCGAGCTGCGCACTCTGCATTGCGTGACGTGAACTTGGTGCTGTTTGTAGTTGATGCACAAAAATGGACCCAGAACGATGAGCTTGTTCTGGAGAAATTAAAAAATGCGGATATGCCAGTCATTCTGGTGATCAACAAGCTGGACACGTTCGAGAACAAGAATGAGGCCTTACCGCTGATTCGTGAACGTGCCAAACTGATGAACTTTGCTGAAATCGTACCGGTGTCTGCACTTCGTGGTGCCAACCTCGAACACTTACGCGATACGATTGCCAAGTACCTGCCATTCCAGCCGCCGCTATATTCACTGGATCAGCTTACCGATCGTTCAGAGCGTTTCCTGGCCTCTGAAATTATCCGTGAAAAGATCATGCGTCAGTTAGGTGAAGAACTACCATACGATTTAACTGTTCAGATCGAATCTTTCAAAACTGAAGAGCCGACCCTGAATGAAAAAACAGGTCGTATGAAGCCGGCATGTACTTATATTGATGCCACTATTTTCGTTGATCGTGCTGGCCAAAAGGCTATTGTGATTGGTGAAAAAGGTTCCAAGCTGAAAAAAATCGGTATGGACGCACGTGTCGATATGGAAAAAATGTTCGAGCAGAAAATCATGCTAACGCTTTGGGTGAAAGTCAAAGGCGGCTGGTCTGATGATGAGCGGGCATTGAAAAGTCTAGGTTATAGCGACATTTAAATTGGATAGGAACGGATCATGATGAAATTTCTGGCAGTTGTTGCATGTGTTTTATTCTTGCAAGGCTGTATTCATAAAGTAGTGACCGTTCCTGCCAAAGTTGCCTATAAAACCACAAAGTACGCGGTCAAAGGGACCGCGGCTGTTGTGGGTGCCGCCATTCCTGATGGGGATGACGAAGAAGACGAGAAAAACTCAAAAAAGAATAAAGATTAAAGAAGCAGCCTATGCGTAATGAAGTGCTGCATGGATACCTGATTCATCATCGTAAATATCGCGATCGCAGTCATATTGTGCATTTATTTACCCAGGAATATGGCCGTATCGACGGGATACTGAGACAAAATCCTCCACCCCAATATCAACCCATCAGCTTGTTAGCTTCAGGCAAATCTGAACTGAAAAACTTCACCAAATTAGAAATTGTTAATCAGCCGATCTTTTTTTTCGGCGATGCCTTCTTTTCTGGCTTTTATCTGAATGAAATCCTGTTGCGTTTATGTCCGCTTGAAGTGCAAATGCCGCTGACCTTTGCCAAATATGGCGAAACGTTGAATGCCTTGCAAAAACTCTCCGATCAGGAAAATCCCAATACTTATTTAAAACAGGTTCTGCGTCAGTTTGAACATATCTTATTAGAAGAACTGGGCTATGAACTGGATTTTTCAGTCGATGCCAATCAGGCACAAATCAATCCCGTGCAACATTACTATTTTCAGTTGAATGAAGGTTTTATGCCTTCGGCCAAGGCTTTGCGCTCAACCATGTCAGGCCAGCAGATTTTAACAATGCAGCACTATGAAAATGGTAGGGATTTTAATCTAGAACAGTTACAATTACTGACGAAGCTATATCGACAGGTGATCACTGCTTTGCTCGGTGACCGACCACTGAAAAGTCGACAATTGTGGATCCAAAATTCTCAATCTCAATCGTAGTTAGGAAAATAGTATGGCTGCATTACTTGGTGTCAATATTGACCATGTCGCAACTTTAAGACAAGCACGTGGTACGACGTACCCAGACCCAGTCAATGCTGCATTGATCTGTGAGCAGGCCGGTGCAGAGGGAATTACCCTGCATTTGCGCGAAGACCGTCGACATATTCAGGATGAAGATGTACGTCGTATGCGTCCGGTATTAACTACCCATATGAACCTGGAAATGGCCGTAACTGATGAAATGGTGGCGATTGCTAAAGAAATCCAGCCGCAGCATGTCTGCTTTGTACCAGAAAAGCGTCAGGAAGTGACGACTGAAGGTGGTCTGGATGTCGTTGGTCATTTTGAAGATGTGAAAAAAGCCACCCAGGAACTGTCTGCGATTGGCTGTGACGTGTCGCTTTTTATTGATGCAGACATTGCCCAGATTGATGCGGCAGTCGCTTGTGGCGCACCTACAATTGAGCTTCATACAGGTGCTTATGCCGATGCTGACACGCCAGAAACACAGCAAGTTGAGCTGGATCGCATTATCAAAGGGGCAGAGTATGCGGCTTCTAAAGGTCTGGTGGTCAATGCAGGTCACGGTCTGAACCTGGATAATGTCACTCCAATTGCTGCGATTCCTCAAATTCATGAATTAAATATTGGTCACTCGATTATTGCAGATGCAGTTTTTGTTGGACTGGCGCAAGCTGTACAACAAATGAAGGCTGCAATTAAAGCTGCGCGTTAAGATTGCAAAAGATATATGTCAAATATTGATTATGATGAACTGATGAAGCCTGTCATTGGCTTCTTAGGTTGTGAAACACCAAAAGCCTGGCTCGATGAGGCATTACAGAATCTGGAAATTCTGATGCAGGATCATGCCAACTGTGAGAAGAAAGCAGCCAGTACAGCAATGAACCTGATGTTCCGCTATAGCTTCTTCGTAGATTTACAAGTGAAACTGGCGCAACTGGTCCGTGAAGAAATGCTGCACTATGAACAGGTGCTGGAATTCATGAATAAGCGTGGCCAGCAATGGATTGGACTCAGTGCAGGGCGTTATGCAGGTGGTTTGCGTAAGGAAATCCGGACCTATGAACCCGAAGCATTAATTGATGTGCTGGTGATTGGTGCTTTTGTAGAAGCACGTTCTTGTGAGCGATTCTATGCGCTTGCGCCGCTGGTGGATGATGAGCTAGGACGTTACTACCGTTACTTGCTTAAATCTGAATCTCGCCATTTTGAGGACTACTTGGCCTTAGCTTTAGATGTGGCTAAAACTGCAAAACTGAAAAATCCACAAGAAGATATTCAAAGCCGAATTGAGCATATCCGTGAAGTAGAAAAGAATCTGATTCTTAGTCCAGATGAAATGTTCCGTTTCCACAGCGGTGTGCCTGCAAAAGCAGCTTAAAAAGCTACTCAATTAAGACATTAAAAAATATCCTCCAAATCGGGGGATTTTTTTATAAATATAAGATTCGCTACCTAGCTTATTTATCTATTGAAAGGATTTAAAATAGCCTAAGCATTTTATAATTTGATTAGAAGGAAAAACTTGAAGTGCGAGATAGCAAAAGCTGTCGTCAATTTTAGAATAACGGCTTATAACAGCACATTTGATTAAACGAGAATATAAGCCAATCTAACTAGGTAAATAAAAGGGCAGAGTAAGAATATATAAGAGAAAAGAAGAATCGAATCATTTTATAAATGAAATTTCAGGCAATAAAAAAGCCCAAGTCTTAAATGCTTGGGCTTTCTTGAATTTGGCTCTCCCACCTGGGCTCGAACCAGGGACCTGCGGATTAACAGTCCGTCGCTCTACCGACTGAGCTATGGGAGAATCTGAATGCGATTATAGAGAGATTTTGCAAAGGGTCAAGCAAAAACTGTCATATTTATTACAAATTGTACTTATCTGATTTTAATTTAAACGATTGCATTAAATTCTTAAAAAATGCTTGTCAGAACAAATTTCACTTGCTAGATTGAAAACATAAAGTCGTTTGACCAAATGGTCAAACAGTGTGGATTT
>NZ_DFDO01000195.1:4981-5310 GCF_002367915.1 Acinetobacter sp. UBA3025 | reverse complement strand
ATTAATTATAAGAATTTCATAATTTTAATTGATTTAAAATAAGAGTACTAGGAATGGATTATTGGAACAGTGTTTTATTTATATCGATTATAACGGTGGTAGGTTTGGCCATTATTGTCATGCTGGTGGGCTACAAGATGTGGAAAAACCTAGTGGTGACTTTACTGATCTCTACAACAATCGGCTTTCTGATCATATGTACTATTAACTTTATCTTTGGTGAAAATCTGAATTTGCCCTGGATTCCTGATCAGAGCTGGCATCATAAAATTACCCTGGAAATTGCCCTAATGAGCTTACTGATTGGCGGAGTCAGTACCTTTATTATT
>NZ_DFDO01000195.1:0-4689 GCF_002367915.1 Acinetobacter sp. UBA3025 | reverse complement strand
ACCATGATTTCAAAAAATAATCGTTAAATCATAAAATTAAGTGCATTTATCAAAAAATATAATACCTTTATAAGCAAGGTATTATTATTTTTATTCAGGTTTTTTAATCAATTTTATAAAGAAGACAAAATACTTAGGGTGAGTATATATACTATGTTGATTTATAAGATATTAATCCTCATGTATTTCACATTTTTTGCAGTCCAATAAGACGCCTAGTTTTTCTTTGCGGCCTTGTTCAGTCATGACCCAGGGACGGTTTTGCCAAGGGGGATTATGCCGCACATGCTGACCATGACCACAGGCCAGCTCAGCAACCCAATGATTTTCTTCATCCAGATGAAAGCCGACAATTGCCTGCTGCATGATAAGTGCTCTTGTTGATTAAAGTATTTAAGCATTTATACAAAATTAGTCATGCAAAATCACCATAAACAAAAGAAACTGCACAGGCTATACTCCTTGCTAATGTATTTTTAAGAAAGAGCACAGAGACATGCGCGTACTTGTTGTGATGGATCCCATCGAAAATGTAAACCTGAAAAAAGATTCAACCATGGCCATGTTATGGGCAGCTGCACGCCGTGGACATGAACTCGGTTATGCATTACAGCAAGATTTATATATCGACCAAGGTAAGGCCTTTGGTCTGATCTCGCCTTTGCAGGTATTTGAAGACTATAACCATTACTACGAACTGGGTGAAAAGAAAAAAGAGTCGATTGCGGCTTATGACGTGGTGCTGATGCGTAAAGATCCGCCATTCGATATGAACTTTGTTTATACCACTTATATTCTGGAACAGGCAGAACGTGAAGGGGCATGGATTATCAACAAACCGCAAAGCCTGCGCGACTGCAATGAAAAGCTGTTTGCTACTCAGTTCCCGCATCTGCAAGTTCCGACTTTGGTAACGTCGCAACAAAGCCTGATCCGTGAATTTTTAAAAGAGCATGTCGATGTCATTGTAAAACCACTGGATGGTATGGGCGGCACCGGAATTTTCCGTCTCTATCAGGATGGTATCAATATTGGCTCAACCATTGAAATTCTGACCAACAATGGTAACCAGCCGATTATGGCACAGCGTTATATTGCTGAAATTGTAGAAGGGGATAAGCGCATCCTGATGATCAATGGCGAACCTGTGCCGTATTGTCTGGCCCGTATTCCGCAAAATGGTGAAGTGCGTGGCAATCTGGCAGCAGGTGGTTTAGGCCAAGCGCGTCCATTAACTGAGAATGATAGAGCTATTGCAGCGCAAGTGGGTCCTTATCTCAGAGAAAAAGGTCTGGTATTTGTCGGTCTGGATGTGATTGGCAATTATGTCACTGAAATTAATGTCACCAGTCCAACCTGTATCCGTGAAATTGATACCCAGTTTGGTACCTCCATTGCAGATGACCTGTTTGATGTACTGGAAGCCGGTCTGGGTCAAGCCTAAGCTTTCAATAATAAAAAAGAGCCTCATCTGAGGCTCTTTTTTATTGGGCATAACGCTTGAATAAAAGCAAGGTCATTAAGATTCCTAATATAGAAAGGCTAGCGGTAACTGCCGCGATATAAGCCCAATTCTGTGTGGTCGAAACCAGTGCTGCGCTCAAAGGTGGCATAAAAAATTGGGCACAGGCTGAAAGCTGTAAAACCAGACCCACACTGGCTGCTGCGGCATTGGCACGCGGGGCATGCTGCAAAGTAATGGCAAAAACAGTGGTCGGGATAATTCCACCAATCAGTGAAAACAGTACAGCACTTATAAACTGTAAGTCGAACATGAGCCATGAACTGGCTGCAAAGGCCAGAAAGCTGCTGCACAGCATGGCTGTAAATCCGGTACTGAATAGCGTCTTGGGTTTCCAGCCACGTTGTAACAACATACCTGCACCAAAAGTGCCGCCCAGATTGGCAAGTACCACGATTGAAACCAGAACGCCTGCAACTTTTAAATCAATACCATGTTTGACGTACATGCTGGGCAGGAACCCGGTCACGGTAATCCACTGACTGGTATAACAGGCAAAAATAATAGCTAAACACAGAATGGGTGGATGGGTAAGGGTAACTTTGACAATCTGCCAGAATGAAGTATTTGACGGTACTGGTTGAGGAATTGTGTTAGATGCAAATGCCATTGAATCTATTCGCAGGTATCGTTTAATGATGCCTGCAATAATCAAGCATAGACTGCCGAGAATAGCCCAAATATTCTGCCAGTTCAGGTATTCGAGTAAAACAGGAATACTAAAAACAGCAAGACTGACACCGACACCCATATAGGAACTCCAGAGTCCCATTTTAAAATTCAGTGTTTCAGGCCGACTGATCCGTTTTAAAATTGCAGGCGCGCACAAGGAAATAGTTAAAAATCCGATACCTTCGGTAAAGCGGAAGAAATATAAGGCTGTGGCATGCTGAATCCAGAGGCCAGCGATACTGCTCAACCCTAAAATGATTAACGCCAGAATCAGGCAGCGCTTTAAACCCACTTTTTCTGAAAAAGCACCAATACAAAGGGCAAACAGCATCCCGGCCCCTTGCACTAAAGATAGCGAAAACCCGGCTTGCGTAAAACTTAGACCTAAATCCTGTTGCAGAATGGGAATAACAGCAGACAGTTTACCGACATGCATGGCCGCCAGATAACCGGCTAAAATAATCCATAAGTCACGAATTGATATTTTTGACATCTATAATGCTTGAGTCCATTTAAGGAATATGCAGATCAATTTGAAAAAAATTATATAGATATAGGGATAACATAAAATTTTATTCAGATTTATATGATTTAGGCATAAGTTAATAGGATGAATTAAATGGAAAAATAGCCAGTAATTAGTGAAAAATGTATAGATTTGGGGAATGACTATAAAAAGATTAAATGAAAAATATTTAAAAATTATGCTTATATTTCACTTAAGTCTAAGGAAAAATGCAGACCTTATAATAAAACTAGTTTAAACTTCAAATTAGTATGAAAAAAACAATGAAACGCTTGTTGAAATAAGGTAAATAAACTTTCAAGGGCAAGCGTTTGTGATTACAATTGATGACTTAAATTAGACCTCCTGTTTCATTTTTTAATTGAAGAATTAGACCGTGACCGACGCTCAGCAAAAACAGCCTAAACATGTCATGATGATGGCCGCAGGTACGGGTGGACATGTGTTTCCAGCGTTAGCCGTTGCAAAAGATCTACAACAACAAGGAATTGAAGTGTCCTGGTTGGCAACACCAGCGGGCATGGAAAACCGATTATTAAAAAACCATAATATTCCAATTTATCAAATCGATATTCAAGGTGTGCGTGGCAATGGTTTTGTGCGTAAAGTCTTGGCCCCGTTTAAAATTTTAAAAGCCACTCTTAGTGCTATGAAGCATATGAAACAGCTCAAAGTCGAAGCTGTTGCAGGCTTTGGCGGTTATGTGGCAGGACCGGGTGGTCTGGCAGCGCGGATCCTGGGTATTCCTGTAATTATTCACGAGCAAAATGCAGTCGCGGGTTTTACCAATACCCAGTTGTCACGGGTCGCTAAAACGGTATGTCAGGCTTTTCCTGATACTTTCCCGGCACAAGATAAAGTAGTAACCACCGGTAATCCGGTACGTAAAGAAATTACTGAAATTTTAAATCCATCCTGGCGTTATCAGGAGCGGGAAAAAGCTGGCCAGCCGCTACGAATTTTGATTGTTGGTGGTTCACTTGGGGCTCAGGCCTTAAATGAACGTGTGCCGGAAGCCTTGAAACAGTTGAATGTGCCCTTAAATGTCTATCATCAGTGTGGTCAAAATCATGCTGAAGCAACGCGCGCACGTTATGCAGACAAACCCGCCTCCTTGCAAGTTGAAGTTCAGCCGTTTATTGAAGATATGGCCCAAGCTTATAGCGACGCCGATCTGGTCATTTGCCGTGCCGGTGCACTAACGGTTACTGAAATTGCAACTGCCGGTGTAGCCGCGATTTTTGTACCGCTACCAAGTGCGGTTGATGACCACCAGACTGCGAATGCCAAATTCTTGGCCAATCAGCAGGCAGCCAAAATCTGCCCGCAGGCTACTTTGACGCCAGACAGTTTAAAAACCTTATTAGAGCCGATGCTTGACCGTCAGATATTGATGGAAATGGCGATCAAAGCACGCCGTCAGGCTCAACCCGATGCGACCCAGCATGTGGTCCGTTTAATTCAAGAATTGTAATCCGAGTAAATTATGTCTCCAGTAACCCCAGCAGACCAAGCAAAGAAATTAATTAAAGTCCCGGAAATGCGCCGGATCAAGCATATCCATTTTGTAGGGATTGGTGGTGCAGGGATGTGCGGGATCGCGGAAGTACTGAAAAACCAGGGGTATAAAGTTTCTGGTTCAGACATCAAGGCCTCTAAAACTACGGCTCAATTAGAAGAAAATGGTATCAAGGTCTATATCGGCCATGCAGCCAGCAATATTAAGGGTGCCAATGTCATCGTGGTATCTACCGCGATTGATAAGGAAAACCCGGAAATCAAGGCGGCTCTTGAAACCCGTACACCGGTAGTCCGCCGTGCAGAAATGCTGGGTGAGCTGATGCGTTACCGTCACGGGATCGCGGTTGCAGGCACTCACGGTAAAACCACAACCACCAGCCTGATCACCTGTATGCTGGCAGAAGAAAATCTGGATCCAACTTATGTGATCGGCGGTTTGCTAAACCGT